>JAVHXX010000013.1 GCA_031119595.1 Patulibacter sp.
GAGCGTCGCTCCCCCCGGCTTCGGGTAGGCCTCCGTGCACCCCGCCGCGGCCGTCGGGTCGGCGCGCCGCGGCCGGGGCACCCGCCCGCACATCGATGTTCGTGGCGCGTGAGGCTACGTCCCCCGGCCGCGCTGAGGCATAATGGATCGGATGCCACTTCCCAAGCAGATCACCTTCGTCACGTTCGATGTGTACGGGACCTTGATCGACTGGGAGACCGGCATCGTCGACGCCTTCAAGAAGGCGGCCGCCGCCGACGGCGTCGAGATCGACCCGAACGTCCTCCTGCCGATGTTCCACGAGGTCCAGCGCGAGATCCAGTCGGGCTCCTACGAGCTCTACGCCGAGGTCCTCCGCCGCACCGCCCTCGAGATCGCCGACCGCCTCGACTGGAAGCTCGACAGCTCGAAGTCCAGCTTCCTCCCGGACTCCATCCCGTACTGGAAGCCCTTCAAGGAGGCTCCGGTGCAGCTGCGCAAGGTCGGCAAGAAGTACAAGACCGGCCTCGTCAGCAACATCGACGACAAGCTCCTCGGCCAGACCCGCCGTCACATCCCGCACGACTTCGACCTCGTCGTCACGGCGCAGCAGGTCCGCTCGTACAAGCCGGATCCCGCGCACTTCAAGGAGATCGAGCGCCGCATCGGCACCAAGAAGGGCATGGTGCACATCGGCTCGAGCTACTACCACGACGTCGAGCCGTGCCTGAAGGCGAAGATCCCGGTGATCTGGCTCAACCGTCACGACGAGGAGCTCGAAGGCCGCAAGAAGCCGACCGAGACGGTGAAGACCCTCCTCGACGCGGTCAAGCTGCTCGAGGCCTGAGCCGCGGGCCGTCGACCGGCGGCCCACCCACACCCGCTCACCCGGTCCGGCCGGCCGCCGTCGACCCGGATACCGGTGGTCCGGCGCTGACCGGCCCGTTTGGCGCACTCCCGTTGTGTCCGCCGGGGGTCTGCTGCACGATGTGCCCGTGAGCAGTTTCACTCCGTCCACACCATTCGATCCGAGTGCGACGATCTCCCGCGCGTTCGAGATCTATCGCAAGAACGCGTCGGTGCTCCTGCCGATCGCCTTCGGCATCTATGCGGTCAACGCGATCATCACCGTCGCCGTGCGGGGGAGCCTCGCCGGGAGCCTCGTGGTGTCGATCGCCACGGCCGTGTTCGGCATCATCTTCCAGGGCATCGTCGTCGAACTCGCCCGTGACGTCGAGGACGGCACCCTCGACAGCTCGGTCGGTCAGCTCGTCACCGCGGTCCTGCCGATCGTCCTGCCGTTGTTCATCGTCGGCCTGATCAGCGGCGTCCTGATCGGGATCGGCTTCGTCCTGATCTTCGTGCCGGGCCTCTACCTGATGACCCGCTGGTTCGTGGTCGGTCCCGTCGTCGTGCTCGAGCGCACCGGCCCGATCGCGGCACTGGGACGCAGCCACACCCTCGTCACCGGTTCGGGATGGCCGGTCTTCGGCGTCGCGCTCTTCAACATCGTCCTGAGCCTCGTCGCGAACCTCATCGGTGCCGCGATCGGTTCCGCCGGTGGCGACGCCGGCATCTTCATCGGTTCGTGGATCGTGTCCGCCCTCCTTGCGCCGGCCACGGCGCTCGTCGTCGCCGTCACCTATCTGCGTCTCCGCGACGCCCACGGCGACAAGCCGCTGCCGACCGGCGTCGCCACCGCCGACGGCCCGCAGCAGGCCTTCTAGTCGTCCCGTCGACCGAGTCGGCCCGTCGTCGGACGCGGCCGCCTTGGTCGCGTCGCGCCCGCAGACCTGCGGGCGGTGCTCAGCGGCGAGCGCGACGCTCCGCCTCGTCGATCCGTGCGAACCGTTGGTCGGTCTCGTCGACGAGGTCGGCGAGCGTCTCCCGGACCTGCTCGAGGTCGACGGCCTCGGCCTCGATCACGGCCTCGATGTCGGCCCAATCCTTCGTGCGGTCGAACATCGCCTTGAAGACGACGAGCTCGGTCGGCCCGAGGACGGGGATCTCCGTTCCCGCGAACGGGACCCGCCGCACGTGGCGGGCGGCCTGCGCGTGGACCGGCAGGTTGTCGAAGAACACGTCGACCGGGGTGTCGTCCCACCAGAGACGCATCTGGCCGTCGCGCGTGATGGTCTCGGGGGCCGCATCCGGGACGTCGACCCCGGACGGGAGGGCCGCCAGCGCTGCGGCGCACCGCTCCTGGTCGACGAAGATGTTCACGTCGAGATCGCGGGTGCCGCGCGGCTCGAGGGTGCAGTAGGCGAGCGCGATGGCCCCGCCGAACGCATGCGGGACAGCGGCCGCGGCGAGCGCCCGGTCGAGCTCGACGAGCTGCTCGGACAGGGTGGCCGGCATGACGCCTGCCTCAGGCAGCGGGGTGCTGCGGGCGGACGAGGTCCGCGAGGCGTGGGGAGCGCAGCTCGCGCGACGCCCTCGAGGGCAACGCCTCGGCGAGTTCGATCACCTGACCGAGGATGCGGCCGCGGCGGGCGAGCTCGGCGCGACTCGGCGTGCGGACCGTGGTGCCGGGTACGACGGCCAGCCGGGAGCCGGCCGCGGCGAGCAACCGCGCGAACGTCGCCGCGGAGGGCTCCTTCCGCCCGGCCTCGTACGTCGACACCGTCGCCTGGGACGTGGCGGCACGCTCGGCGAGCTGCGCCTGCGTGAGGCCGGCCCGCCGCCGGGCGGCCGCAATCTCGTGGCCTGCGTCCATGGTGATCACTATATCCGTTCGGATATGTCCGATCGAGGCATCAGCGGAGCGCCTGCCGCGCGGAAGACTCAGCCCGGCGGGGGCTGGTCGCGGTCGAGCTCGTCCCAGTAGGCCTCGTATGCGCGATGCAACCACCCGTCGACCCAGCGGCGGTCCGGCTCGGTCGGGACGGCCGTGCTCGTCGCGAGATCGCGAAGCTCGCGCTCGGCGTCGTCGATGGCCGCGATCACGTCGTCCTTGGGCCACTCGCCTCGCCGCACCTCGCGGAGGCGCTCGCGGTCTGGCTGCGGGATCGGAAGCGTGATCCGCCCGGTCGTGAGCAGCTCGCGGCCCTGCACGCCGAGCCGCAGGGCGTGCATGGCGAACTTGCTGTCGTAGCCGTGGGCGGTCACGAGGTCCGACCGGTTGCCGTGGCGACTCGTGCCGACGAGCATCGACCGGCGCTGCGCCGTGAGGTACCCGAGGAAGCGGTCTGCGGCCACGCGGGACACGAACCGGTCGGCATTGGCGACGAGTTCGGCGCCCGCAGCGTTCCTGAAGACCACCTCGTCGTCCGGGACGAACAGCAGGAGCAGGACGGTCGGATTGCCGCCGAGCGCAAGCCTCGCCCACTTGCGCGCGGCGTAGATGACGACGTCGAGATCACCCGGACCGGAGCGGTTCGTGAGACCGCCGGGACGGTCCCACACGGTGTGCCTCGAACGGCACCTGCCGCCGAGGCGAGCCGGTGCCCGCGGGCACACGCGCCACGCCGGTGACGAACTCGCGCGGCTCCAGGCAGATGCCCATCTCGTCGCGGTCGTCCTGGCCGTCGATGGAGGTGCCGTGCACCCCGGAGCCGACCTGCGCGCGCAGGATCGTGCCGCGCTCGGCGATCCGGCGCGCCTCCTCCGACGCGTGCGGATGCGCGTACCCGGGCGGCAGTTCCGTGCTGCCCGCGATCGGCTCGACCTCGCGAGGCACGTCGGTCAACCGGTCTCGGTCGCGTCGCGCACGAGCATCGCGACCTGCACGCGGTTCGTGGCGTCGAGCTTGCTCAGCACCCGCGAGACCACGGCCTTCACGCTCGCGACGCTGAGGTGCAGCTCGGCGCCGATCTCGGCATTGCTCTTGCCCTCGGCGACGGCGACTGCGACCTCGTGCTCGCGCTCGGTGAGGTCGGCGAGGAGCGTCGTGGCGCGCGCGCGGCGCTCGACCGCAGGGTTGTCGGTGACCTGGGTGATGAGCCGCTGCATGATCGCCGGAGACAGCATCGGCTCGCCGGCGGCGACGCGTTCGATGGCGCGCACGATCTCGGCGGGCGGCGTGTCCTTCAGGAGGAACCCGGCGGCGCCGGCGCGCAGCGCGCGGACCACCTGGTCGTCGGCGTCGAAGGTGGTCAGCACGATCACGTGACCGGTGTGGCCGCGCTCGCGCAGGCGCTCGATCGCCGCGAGGCCGTCGAGGCCGGGCATGCGGATGTCCATGAGGACGACGTCCGGCGAGAGCTCGGCGACCGCCTCGACACCGGCGGCGCCGTCGTCGGCCTCGCCGACCACGCTGAGGGTGTCGGCGCCGGACAGCATCATCGACAGGCCCGCGCGCACGAGCGGGTCGTCGTCGACGAGCAACACGCGGATCGGGACGCTCATCGGACCCGAGTCTCGCGGACGGCCCGGCGGGCGCCGCTCACGCCGCCGCCCACGGCAGCTGTGCCTCGAGCACGAAGCGGCGGAGGTCCTCGTCGATGCCGGCCGCGAAGGCGCCGCCGGCGAGCTCGGTGCGCTCACGCACGCCGACGAGGCCGAGGCCCGTGCCGGGGATCGCCCGGGCGCCGGCGGCGGGGTCGCCACCGATCGCGAGCGGGTTCGCGACGGAGATGCGGAGCGAGTCGCCGGGGCGGCCCGCGAGGACCACGGTCACCTTGGTCGTCGGTGCGTGCTTGCCGGCGTTCGTGAGCGCCTCCTGCACGATCCGGTAGGCGGTGCGGCCGATCGCCGGAGGCACGGCGGCCGGATCGAGGTCGGCGTCGTGGAGCACGATCCGCGTGCCGGCCTGCTGCCACTCCTCGATGAGATGCGGGAGTGCGGCGAGGGTGGGCTGCGGCGGCTCGGGCGCCTCCGGCGCCGCGCCGCCCTGCGCAGCCGAGATGGCATCGGCCGGGGTGCCGGCCACGGCGGCTCCGGCCGCGACGTCGGCGACGCCGGGGATCGCGTCGCCGACGCGCAGCACGCCGATCACGGTGCGGAGCTCCTCGAGCGCCTCGTGCGCCGTGGCGCGGATCACGCCGGCGGCCCGGGCGACCTCCTCCGGCGGGGCGTCGGGGCGGAACTCGAGCGCGCCCGCGTGGACGGAGAGCAGCGACATCCGGTGCGCGAGGACGTCGTGCATCTCGCGCGCGATGCGCGTGCGCTCGGCCTGGCGGGCCTGGTCGACGCGCATCTGCTGCTCGGACTCGGCACGGACCGCGCGCTCGCGCAGCGACGCGAGCAGCTCGCGGCGGGCGCCGGCGAAGAGCCCCCAGGCACCGAAGCCGAGCGTGATGATCGCGCCGAAGGTGGCATCGGTCCAGAAGGAGGCGTCCCCGGACGCGTGCGGCCAGACGGCGGGGGCGATCGGCGCGGCGAAGAGCCCGAAGACGATCCCGAGGACGCCGACGGCCGGCCGCGAGTACGCGGCGACGGCGAACACGCCGATCATCGCCGCGGTCGCCGTGGCGGGCGCGACGCACGAGATCACCGACAGCGCCACGGAGATCTGGAACGGGTACTGCCGCCGCCAGAAGATCAGGACGATCGACACCGGCACGAAGATCCCGTTGAGGATCGTCATCAGCTCCGCCGGGTGGCGGCCGTCGTTGTGGCCGCTCGCGTAGACCGCGACGGCGACGAGCAGGATGAAGACGGTCGCGATGCCGTCCCCGATCCACATGCGCTTCGTGCGCTCGCGGCAGGTGCGGTCGAACTCGTCGTCGTGGCTGCGGAGCGCCGCGGGCGTGAGGCGGTCGAGGCGGGCACGCCACGTGCCCTCGCGCCGGTCGGCGGCGCGGGTGTCGGGGAGCCTGGTGGCGTGTGGGGTTCCGGCCATCGCGTTCCAGCGTACGCCCGCGCGTTCCCGCTGCACCACGGCCGTCGGTCGGTCGGGCGACGACTTTGGTCGGTGCGGCCGCGACGTTCGGACCGACCGCCGCGACCTTCGGCTCCGCGGCCCCGACCAGCGGCCCGGAGCGGCAACGAACGGACCGCCCGGCGACACCCCGGGCGCCGCCCGATGCCCGTGGTGCGACCACCCTCCCGGCGACGACGATGACTCCATGATCGAAATCAGCCACCTCACGAAACGCTTCGGCGACCACGTCGCCGTCGACGACATCTCCTTCCGCTGCGAGCCCGGCACCGTGACCGGCTTCCTCGGCCCGAACGGCGCCGGCAAGTCGACCACGATGCGGGCGCTCGTGGGCCTGACCATTCCGACGAGCGGCAAGGCGCTCGTGGACGGCAAGCCGTACCGCGCGATGGGCAACCCGGGCCGCCGGATGGGCGTGCTGCTCGACGCCTCCGCCCAGCACGCCGGTCGCACGGGCCGTGAGACGCTCGCGCTCTCCGCCCGCATGCTCGGCATCCCCACGTCGCGGGTCGACGAGCTCCTCGAGCGGGTCCAGCTCGCCGGCGCCGCCGAGAAGAAGCGCGTCGGCGACTACTCGCTCGGCATGCGCCAGCGCCTCGGGATCGCCCACGCGCTCCTCGGCGACCCGGGCATCCTCGTGCTCGACGAGCCGGCGAACGGCCTCGACCCCGAGGGTATTCGCTGGATGCGCGGCCTCCTCCGCGACTTCGCGGACCGCGGCGGCATCGTGCTGCTCTCCTCGCACCTCCTCAGCGAGGTCGAGGCGGTCGCGGACCAGTTCGTGATCGTGAGCCACGGCCGCGTGCAGCTCTCCGGCACGAAGCAGGAGCTGCTCGGCGGCACCTCGACGATCGTGCGCAGCATCGATCCGGCCGGCCTCGAGCACGCGCTCCGCCAGGCCGACCTCACGTTCTCCGCCGCGCACGACGAGTTCACCGTGTCGGCCGATCCGGTCGACGTGGGCCGCGCCGCCGCCGGCGCCGGCGTGGTGCTCACCGAGCTCCGCGCC
The DNA here is from genome assembly GCA_031119595.1 of Patulibacter sp. GTDB lineage: Bacteria > Actinomycetota > Thermoleophilia > Solirubrobacterales > Solirubrobacteraceae > JAGIBJ01. The sequence continues at coordinate 6,810 of JAVHXX010000013.1, forward strand.
CACGGTGCCGACCTCGAGCAGCTCTTCCTCGACCTCACCAGCGACCACAAGGGCGACACCGCCCAGCACGCCCAGACCCGTCAGGAGGTGGCGGCATGAGCGCCGTGACCGCACCCATCCCCGCCCCGGCCCGCTCGATCCGCAATGCCGAGGCGTCCATCCCGATGCGCACGCTCGTGGAGGTCGAGCTGCGCAAGATGGTCGACACGCGAGCCGGCCGCTGGCTCCTCATCGGCGTCGGCGCGATCACGGTCCTCGTGCTCGGCGTCGCGTTGATCACCGGCGACTCCGGGACCCGCTCGTTCACGAACCTCCTCGCGGTGGCACAGCTGCCGCTGGCGATCCTCCTCCCCGTGCTCGGCATCCTCGCCGCCACGAGCGAGTGGACGCAGCGCACCGTGCTCACCACGTTCTCGCTCGTGCCGACGCGCAGCCGCGTGCTCACGGCGAAGGTCGCCGCGGCGCTCCTGATCTCGCTCGGCGCGATCGTGTTCAGCCTCATCGTCGCGGCCATCGGTGCGATCGTCGCGCCGATCTTCGGCCCGGCCGACAGCGACTGGGGCATCGGCATCTCGACCCTCGGTCAGGACGTCGTCTACCAGGTGTTCCAGATGCTGCTCGGCGTCGCACTCGGCACCCTGTTGCTGAACTCCGCGCTCGCGATCGTCCTGAACTTCGTGCTCCCGACGATCTGGAGCGGCCTCACCGGGTCGATCACCAGCCTCCACGACGTGCAGAAGTGGCTCGACCCGGGCACCACGTGGATGCATCTCGTCGACCCGGACTTCACGATGGCCGGCCAGGCCTGGGGGCAGATCCTCACGACCGCCCTCTTCTGGATCGCACTGCCGCTCGGCCTCGGTCTGGCACGCGTCCTGCGCAAGGAGGTCGACTGACCATGTCCGTCGATCTCCTCGCCTGGGGGTCGATCCGCGCGATGGCGCCGGGCGGTGGACTGCCGCCCGGCGCCGGTCGCCGTGGTGACGAGTCGCAGCGGCGCCTCATGGCCCAGCGGGCTGCGATCGCCGCCGTCGCCGCCCGGGAGGAGGGCCGTGCGTCTTCGGGCGCCCGGCCCGCGCGCGCCTGAGCCGCCCCCGATCGACCGGAACTAGGATGTGGCGGGCATGCGCGCGCTCTCCCTGCATCCGGATGTCATCGTCGTCACCTCGTCGGTCTGGCAGACCAGCGCCACGCTGGTGCGCGGTCCCGGCGAGCAGCCCGAGGCGTTCCTCGTGGACTCGCCGGTGCTGCCGGTCGAGCTCGACGCCGTCACGAACCTCGCCCAGAGTGGTGGCTTCGACGTGAACGGCCTCCTTGCCACGCACGCCGACTGGGACCATCTCCTCGGACGTCAGGCGTTCCCCGAGGCGCCGCTCGGCGTCGACGAGCGCAGCGCCGCGCGCCTGCAGAGCCGCATCGGCGAGCCGCAGCGCAAGCTCCGCGAGTTCGACCAGCAGTGGTACGTGGAGCGCGCCGTGCCCCTGGCCCTCGGCGAGTTCCAGCCGCTGCCCGTGCCGGGCCGTCTCGAACTCGGCGAGCACGAGGCCGAGGTCCACGACGGCGCCGGCCACACCGGCGACGGGCTCGTGCTCTGGCTGCCGTGGGCGCGCACGCTGATCGTCGGCGACTACCTCTCCCCGGTCGAGTTGCCCAGTTGGGACGAGCACGGCTCCCGCGAGATGTACCGCGCCACCCTCGACCGGCTCGCGCTGCTCGTGCCCGAGGCGCGCTGGGTGGTCGTCGGCCACGGCGGTGCGGTCGGCAGCGACGAGGCCCTGCGCGTGCTCGACGAGGACCGCGACTACCTCGCCGGCGGGGAGCCGCCGTCGCGCGGGCCGCGCAGCGTCGCGAAGGCCCAGCACGCCGCGAACCTCGCCGCCTGGGACAGCACCGCCGTGCCGCTCCCGGAGCTCGCCGAACTCGCGCTCCCTGGCGCGCCGGCCGCTCCGCCCGCCGATCTCGACGTGCGCCCGCACGACCCGTCATGAGCCGCGCCCGCCCGCATCACCGAACCGCGAGCGCCGCATGATCCATCACGCGTCCCTCGAGATCCGCGCCGACCAGCTCGCCGACTGCGTCGCGTTCTGGGTGGTGCTCGGCTGGAACGAGACCCCGGTTGCTCCGGGCATCCTCGACCACGGCACCTGGCTCGAGCGGCAGGGCAATCAGATCCACCTGCAGCTCGTCGACGACCCGAGCGTGCCGCACGGCGCGCACATCGCCCTCGTCGACGGCAACATCGACGAAACGGTCGCTCGCATCATCGACGCCGGCTACGAGCTCCTCGAGCGCGAGCGCTACTGGGGCGCGCGCCGCATCTTCACCCGCTGCCCGGCCGGCCACCGCGTCGAGCTGATGGCGGCGCCGCCGGGCTGACCCCGGCGGGCGTCGCGAGGCCCCGGGTCCGCGGCATCAGCGCGAGACCGCGGGAAGCAACACCCAAAGATCCTCGGTATATGCAGCGAGGATCGTTGGGTGGAAGCCGCCTCAGACCGCGCTGAGCACCGGCACGTCGCCGTACCGCTCGCCGGCCTCGGCCTTCGCCACGAGTGAGGCCGGCGGCGCGAACCGGTCGCCGTAGGCGGCCTGGAGCTCCCGGGCGCGCGCGACGAATCCGGCGAGCGCGCCCTCGTACCCGTTGGCGTACTGGAGCACGCCGCCGGTCCACGCGGGGAACCCGATCCCGAAGATCGAGCCGATGTTCGCGTCCGCGGCCGACTCGAGGACACCCTCGTCGAGGCACTTCACCGTCTCGAGGGTCTCGATGAACATGAGCCGCTCCTTGAGGTCCTCGAACGGGATCGCGTTCGCGGCCTCGGCGCGGGCGTAGCTCGTGGGCGCGTCGACCGTGCGGTCGCCGAAGGCGTCCTTGAGGCCCGCCCACAGGCCGGTCCGCTTGCCGTCCTCGTAGTCGTAGAAGCCGGCCCCGGCGAGCTTGCCACCGCGGCCGAAGTCGTCGACCATCCGGTCGATCACGGCCTCGGCGGGGTGCGCCTCCCACGTGCCGCCGTCGGCCTCGATCGCGGCGCGCGACGCGTTGCGGATCTTCTGCCAGAGCGTGAGGCTGAGCTCGTCGGTGAGCTGGAGCACCGGCGCCGGGTAGCCGGCCTGCGACGTCGCCTGCTCGATCGACCGTGCCGGCACGCCCTCGAGCAACATCGCCACACCCTCCTGGATGAAGGTGCCGATGACGCGGCTCGTGAAGAACCCGCGCGAGTCGTTGACCACGATCGGTGTCTTCTTGATCTGCTTGGCGAGGTCGAGCGCGCGGCTGAGGGCCTCGTCGCCGGTGCGCTCGCCCTTGATGATCTCCAGCAGCGGCATCTTGTCGACGGGCGAGAAGAAGTGCAGGCCGATGAAGTCGTCCGGGCGGCCCACGTGCTCGGCGAGGAGCGTGATCGGGAGCGTGGAGGTGTTCGACCCGAGGAGGGCATCCGGAGCGAGGTGCGGCTCGATCTCCGCGAACACCTGTGCCTTCACGGACGGGTCCTCGAACACCGCCTCGATCACGAGGTCCGCGCCCGCGGCCTGCGCCGGATCGGCCGCCGGGGTGATCCGCTCGAGCAGCGCCGCACCCTCGGCCTCGGTGGACCGCCCGCGGGACACGGCCTTGTCGACCAGCGCCTGCGAGTACCCCTTGCCGCGCTCGGCCGCCTCGAGGGACACGTCCTTGAGGACGACCTCGATGCCGACCTTCGCGCACACGTACGCGATCGCCGCGCCCATCATGCCCGCGCCGAGGACCACGACCTTCTGCACGAGGGCCGGGTCGCCGGTGCGCTCGCGGCCGCGGTCGCCGCTGACCTCCTGCAGGTCGAAGAAGAACGCCTGGATCATGTTCTTCGCGACCTGCCCCGTGGCGAGGCTCGTGAGGTAGCGGCCCTCGATGGCGAACGCCGAGTCGAGGTCGACCTGGGCACCTTCGACGGCGGCCGCGATGATCGCACGCGGCGCCGGGTAGTTCGCACCGCCGAGTTGCTTGCGGACGTTCGCGGGGATCGCGGGCAGGAGTTGGTCCATGCCCTTGCTCGACGGCGTGCCGCCGGGGATGCGGTAGTCCGGCTGGTCCCACGGCTGCTTGGCGTCGGGGTTGGCGGCGATCCACGCGCGCGCGGCCGGGAGGAGGTCGTCGGCGGTGGCGACGGTCTCGTCGATCAGGCCGATCTTCAGCGCCTTGCCCGGCACCATGCGGTCGCCCTTCATGAGCACCTTCATGAGGGCGTCGGCGATGCCGAGCATCCGCACGGTGCGGGTGACGCCGCCCGCGCCGGGGAGGAGGCCGAGGCTCACCTCGGGCAGGCCGAGCTTCACCGAGGGATGGTCGACGGCTACGCGGTGGTGCGTCGCGAGCGTGAGCTCGAGCCCGCCGCCGAGCGCCGCGCCGTTGATCGCCGAGACGATCGGGAACGGGAACGTCTCCAGTCGACGGAGCTGCGCCTTGAGGTGCGTCATGCCCGCGTGGAATTCCGCGGCGTTGTCGGGCGTGACGGCGCGCAGGAGGTTGAGGTCGCCGCCCGCGAAGAAGGTCTTCTTCGCCGAGGTGATCACGACGCCACGGATGGCGTCCTTCTGCTCGTCGAGGCGATCCAGGATCGCGTCCATGGACTCCACGTAGCCGGCGTTCATGGTGTTCGCGGACTGGCCTGGCGCGTCGAGCGTGAGGATCACGATCCCGTCGTCGCCCTGGTCCCACCGGATGCTGCTGGTGCTCATGACCTGACTCCCTAGATCCGCTCGATGACGGTGGCGATGCCCATGCCGGCGCCGACGCACAGCGTCGCGAGGCCGTAGCGGCCGCCCGTGCGCTCGAGCTCGTCGACCAGCGTGCCGAGGATCATCCCTCCGGTGGCGCCGAGCGGATGGCCCATCGCGATCGCGCCGCCGTTCACGTTGACCTTCTCGAGGTCGAGGTCCATGTCGCGCACGAAGCGCAGCACGACCGCCGCGAACGCCTCGTTGATCTCGACGAGGTCGAGGTCGTCGACCGTCAGGCCGGCCTTCGCGAGCGCTTTGCGGCTGGCGGGCGCGGGGCCGGTGAGCATGATCGTCGGGTCGGCGCCCGACACGGCCGTGGCGATGATGCGGGCGCGCGGGGTGAGGCCGAGCTCCTCGCCGATCTTCGCGTTGCCGATGGTCAGCAGCGAGGCGCCGTCGACGATGCCCGACGAGTTCCCGCCGGTGTGGACGTGGTCGATCTTCTCGATCCAGTGGTACTTCTGGAGCGCAACGGCATCGAAGCCGCCCATCTCGCCGATCACGTCGAACGCCGGGCGGATCTTGCCGAGGCTCTCGACCGTGCTGCCGGGGCGGATGTGCTCCTCGTGGTCGAGCACGACCTGCCCGGCCACGTCGACGACCGGCACGACCGACTTCGCGAAGCGGCCCTCGGTCTGGGCGGCGAGCGAGCGCTCCTGCGAGCGGACGGCGTACGCGTCGACGTCGTCGCGGGTGAAGCCCTCGACCGTGGCGATGAGGTCGGCGCCGATGCCCTGCGGGACGAAGCTCGTGGCGTAGTTCGTCTCCGGGTCCATGGCCCAGGCGCCGCCGTCGGACCCCATCGGCACGCGGCTCATCGACTCGACGCCGCCGGCCAGCACGAGGTCCTCCCAGCCGGACGCCACCTTCTGCGCCGCGATGTTCACGGCCTCGAGGCCGGAGGCGCAGAAGCGGTTGAGCTGCACGCCGGCGACGGTCTCGGGGAGGCCGGCCTTCAGCGCGGCGGTCTTCGCGATGTCCATGCCCTGGTCGCCGACCGGCGAGACGACGCCGAGGACCACGTCGTCGATGCGGCTGGGGTCGAAGGCCGCGTGGCGGCCGAGCGTCTCGTCGATCAACCCGACGACGAGGTCGACCGGCTTCGTGCCGTGGAGCGCGCCGCTGGCGCGACCCTTGCCGCGCGGGGTGCGCACGGCTTCGAAGATCAGTGCTTCGGGTGTGCTCATGTGGTGCTGCGCTCCTTGGAAACCGAACAGCCGTCCGGCACCTTACCGAACAGCTGCTCGGTTTGGAACCACGTGGTTACACGTCCGAAACTTCGGAGCACGGGGCGGGGCCGTCCGGCCTGGGGCCCAGACCCCACGGGCGATTTCGAACTCCCCAGCAACGGCGGGCGATTTCTCGGAGTCCGCCTCAATGCACCAATACCTGGTTCCTACCGTCGGAGCCTCATGCACGCCTCCCGACGCGCCGATACCCCGTTTGTCAGGTAATCGGTCTTCCCCAGACCGCGCTTCCATCGTCTCCCCGACCTGACACCGAGAAAGGAACGGCACAGCTCATGCCACTCCGCAAGCAAGGAACGCTGGTCAAGGGCATCGCCGTCCTGTTCGCCAGCGGCGCGGCCGCCGTCGCCGCTCCCGCCGGCGCCTCGGCCGCGGCCACCGCGACGACGCCGAGCACGATCCCGACCGCCTCCTGCGTCCAGCAGCCGACGACGAAGGCCTTCGCCTCCGTCGGTGACAACGCCGACTACTCCCTCGCCCCCGGCGGCGACTTCGAGTCGTCCGCGGGCTGGACCTTCACCGGTGGCGCGAAGATCGCCTCGGGCAACGAGAACGTCGGCATCACCTCGGGCGGCAAGTCGCTCCAACTGCCGTTCGGTTCGGTCGCCGTCTCGCCGTCGTTCTGCGTCGACGAGTCGAACCCGTACTTCCGGTTCGTCGCCAAGCCCGACAACGCCCTCGCCGGCTACGCCGCGGTCGTCTTCTACAAGAACGCCGCCGGCAAGGTCACGCAGGCGCAGTTCACGTCGTCTGCCGACGCCTCCTGGGGCGCGGGCAAGTGGGCCGTCTCGAAGGTCAGCCCCCTGGCCACGAAGATCCCGCTCGCGACCGGCGCCACCGCGTCCGTGCAGATCGCCTTCGTCTCGACCGGCAACCTCGCGTCGGCGATCAGCCTCTGGGGCGCCTTCGCCGGCGGCTCGGTGGGCACGACGAGCATCGACTCCCTCGAGATCGACCCGTACCGCCGAGGCTGATCCTCCCGGGGCCAGACGTGCGCTGAGCTCCGCTCGGCGCACGCCCAGCCCCTCCACGACTTCCGTCACCACGTGATCAGGGTCGCTCCGCCTCAGGCGGGGCGGCCCTGTTCGCGTTGCGGGACAGGACGGCGCCGAACGCAACGAGGGCCGCCCCACCTCTCGGCGGAACGGCCCTCCCATCGCACGGTGCGGCGCCTTCTCGGCGCCACACCTGCGGGAATCCCTTACTCGGCGGGTGCAGCCGAGACGATCGTGGCGATCGGGTCGCCGGAGTTGATCGCGGCGCCCTCGACGGCGGCGAGGGTCTTGATGGTGCCGGCCTTGTGGGCCTTGACCTCGTTCTCCATCTTCATCGCCTCGATGATGCAGAGCAGCTGGCCTTCCTCGACCTCCTGCCCCTCGGTCACGACGACCTTCCACATGTTGCCCTGGAGCGGCGAGACGACGTCGTCGCCGGAGGCCCCCGACGACTTGCGCTTCTTGCGACCGGCCTTCGGGGCGGCAGCCACGGCCGGGCCGGCACCGCCGCCACCGGCGGCGATGGGCGGTGCGAAGAGCGACACGGCGACGCGACGGCCACCGACCTCGACCACGTAGTCGTGCTCGACGATCTCGGAGTCTTCCTTGTCGGTCGGCTCGACCGGCTCGGCGGGCGCCGTCGACTTGAGCCACTCCGGGTCCTCGAGCAGCTCGCTGCAGGTGGAGCCCTCGGCCCAGTTCGTGGTGGCCATGATCGTCGAGTGGAACGGGATGAGGGTGGTGAGCCCCTCGATCTTGTACTCGGAGAGGGCGCGCAGCATGCGGGCCGTGGCCTGCTCACGGTCGACGTCCCAGACGATCAGCTTCGAGACCATCGGGTCATACATGGGCGACACGACGCCGCCGGCACCGACGCCGGAGTCGACGCGCACGCCCGGGCCGGTCGGTTCGAGGTAGCCACCGATCGAGCCGGGGGTCGGGGCGAAGTTGCGGGCCGCGTCCTCGGCGTTGATGCGGCACTCGATCGCGTGGCCGCGGAGCGAGACGTCTTCCTGCTTGATCGACAGCGGCTCACCGAAGGCGGCACGGATGCCCTCCTTGACGATGTCGATGCCGGTGACCATCTCGGTGACGCAGTGCTCGACCTGCACGCGGGTGTTCATCTCGAGGAAGAAGTACTCCTTGCCCTGGAGCATGCCCTCGATCGTGCCGGCGCCGACGTAGTTGACGGCCTTGGCCGCCTCGATGCCGATCTTGCCGATCGCCTGGCGCATCTCCTCGTCGACGACCCACGACGGAGCCGGAGCCTCCTCGATGAGCTTCTGGTGGCGACGCTGGATGGAGCAGTCGCGCTCGCCGAGGTGGATGCAGTTGCCGTGCTTGTCGGCGATGATCTGGATCTCGACGTGGCGCGGGTTCGGGAGGTAGCGCTCCAGGTACACGGTGCCGTCGGAGAAGAACTTCTCACCCTCGCGGCTCGCGCCCTCGAAGGCGTCCTTGAGGTCCTTCTCCTCGAGCGCCACGCGGAAGCCCTTGCCGCCGCCGCCGGCCGCGGCCTTCACGGCGACCGGGAAGCCGATCTCGTCGTTGGCGATGCGGAGCGCATCCTCGTAGGTGGGGACGGCGTCGGTGGTGCCCGGGACGATCGGGACGCCCGCGGCCTGCATGAGCTCGCGGGCCTTGGTCTTGGAGCCCATCGCGTCGATGGCGGAGGCCGGCGGACCGATGAAGGTGATGTCCTCGGCCTCGAGACGCTCGACGAAGGCGGCGTTCTCGGCGAGGAAGCCGTAGCCCGGGTGCACGGCGTCGGCACCGGACTGCTTGATGACCTCGACGATCTTGTCGACGTTCAGGTAGCTCTCCGCCGCGGGCCCGGGGCCGAGGAGATAGGCCTCGTCCGCGCGCTTGACGTGGAGGGCGTCGCGGTCGAGCTCGGAGTACACCGCGACCGTCGCGATGCCGAGCTCCTCGCATGCACGCATGATGCGAATGGCGATCTCGCCCCGGTTGGCAATCAGGACCTTGCTGAACACGGGCGCGATCTTACCCTGCAAGCGGTGTCGCCCGGCACCTCGCGGGCCGTGACGTTGTGAAACCCGACTGCACCGGCGCGCCTGCGGGCCGTCCGACGCACCGTGACTCGGTGCCGCAGCGAACGTTGAGCGCCGCTCACCCGGGGTACTCGCGTGCACCAGCCGAAAACCGCGTCGATCGACTGAACTCCGCCGCCCGTTGGCCGATGATTGGCCCATGGGCCGGATTTCGACGCTGATCGCTGCCACGCGGGAAGTGCTCGCCACGCGCGATCTCTCGACGGGATTGCTCAAACGCGCCGCGTTCGAGAAGACGGTCGAGGACTGGGTCGGTGGCGGTGACGCACGCCGCCCCGCGACGACGCTCCTGATGATCCAGGTCGGCATCGCCGGCGCCCCGCTCGCCGAGCGCCCCGACCAGGCCCTGCTCATCAATCTCGCGAAGGACGTCACCACACTCCTGCGCGCGACCGACATCGTCGGCCGCGTCGACGAGGACACCCTCGGCGTGCTGCTCCCCTCGACCCCGGTCGACCAGGGCGTCCGCGCCGCCGAGCGCATCCTCGAGACGTTCCGCGGCAGCACCCGCGCCCAGAAGGGCAACCTCGCGGCCACGATCGGCGTGTCGGGTGCGGGCAGCCTCGAGCCGTGGCTCGCCGCGCTCCAGGCGCTCCGCGAAGCCCGCCTCGCCGGGGGTGACCGCGTCGTGCTCGCGCCCGACGCCCGCCCGGCGGACCTCACTCCGTCGGTCGATCCGGATACCGCCGGCAGCCCGCCCACCTGATCCATTCCTCCTGCCGATCTGGCGCATTGCCGCTGGGATGGCTACGGTTCGGCACATGCCGCGCCTCCTCGCCGCCCTCTCTGCCAGCACGCTCGCTGCCGTCGCCCTCGCCGGATGCACCGTCGAGACGCAGACCTGCAAGAACGGCGTCTGCACGATCAAGCTCAAGGGCGCGAACTCGAGCGGCACCCTCGGTGGCGACGGCGGCAGCAAGATCACGCTCCTCAGCACCACCGACGACTCCGCGAAGGTGAAGCTCGGCGCCAACACCGGTGTCCTGAAGGTCCACGAGCCGATCCAGCTCAGCAACGCGACCCTCGAACTCACCGAGGTGAAGGGGTCGAACAGCATCGTGCTGAAGCTGCGTGCCTCGGGGCCGCCGCGCACGGCCGGCTGTGCCGTTTGCAACGTACTCACTAGACCACTTGGCTAGTGACATTCACCACTTGGAACGTGGCGCCGAAACCTTGGCCCATGAACCATCAGCAGTCTCTCGCCGTCGTCCTCGAAGAGTCCTCCCTCGCCCAGGACGTCGTCACCGGCACGCTCGCCCCCAGCGCCTTCCGCCGCGCCGTGAATGCCTGGATCACCGGCGGCAGCGCCCGCCGCCTCCCGTCCTCGTCGCTCCTGCTGGTCCGCGTCGACGGTGAGCAGCCGGCCGACCGCGCCACCGCCGCCTTCAACCTCCGCACCGTCGCCGAGCTCGCCGGGCTGTGCCTCCACACCCACGACATCATCGGCCGCGTCGACAGCCACACCGTCGGCATCCTGCTGCCGTCGACCCCGAAGCTCCAGGCCGAGCAGCTGAGCCGCCGCGTCCGTGCGTCGATCAGCGAGGGCTCGCGCCTCGCCGGCGCCCCGATGACCGCCAGCGTCGGCATCTCCTCCGAGCTGCTCGGGCAGCCGTGGGTCGACGCCGCTGCCGCCGTCGCCGAGGCGCAGGCCGCCGGTGGCGACCGCACCGTCGTCGCGACGCCGCAGGTCGAGGAGCTCCGCCGCGCCGCCTAGCGCCGCCGCACACCCACCTTCCGAGCGGCCCCGCTCCGTGCCCACGCGGCGCGGAGCGGGGCCGCTCGCGTTCCTGGCAGCGCCGCGCACCGCACCACCTTCCGGCGACTTCAACCGCCACCCCGACCGGCCGATCACCTGGGCATGAGCCAGCCGCGCTCCCTCTTCGCCGTGCTCAAGGAGGCGGTCAACTCCCGCGACCCGGTCACGGGCACCCTGCATCCGACCGCCTTCGAGCGCGCCGTGCAGAACTGGATCGGTGGCGGCGCCGCGGCGCGGCGTCCGTCGTCGTCGCTGGTGCTCGTCGGCGTCGACTGGACCACCCGCGCGGGGCGCACGAACCGCCCGGGCAAGCGCACCGCCGAGGCCGCGCTGCGGTCGGTCGCGGAGATCGCCGGCACCTGCCTGCGCACCACCGACATCCTCGGCCGCATCGACGACGACACCCTCGGCGTCCTGCTGCCGTCGACCCCGGCCCAGCAGGCCGAGCACGTGTGCCGCCGGATCCGCGCCGCCACGAGCGAGCGCACGCCGGGCGCCGGCTACCCGGTGACCGTGAGCATCGGCCTGGCGACGGGCCTCATCACGGACCCGTGGACCGCCGCGGCCGACGCGCTCGAGAGCGCGCAGCTCGAGGGCGGCAACCGGATCGTCATCGCCGCCGTCGGCTGACCGGGCGCCGGGCCGCCGGAGCCCGCGGGGTGGCGAGCGCGCTGCCGCGCGGCCTCCCCTCGCAGCGCTAGGACGTGACGCTCTCCACGGGCGCCTTCTTCGTGGGCGTCGCGCCCTTGCCGCCCTTCTCGCCCGGGGTGACGATGCAGTGGTCGAAGGCGTAGATCTCGAGCTGGGTGAGGTCGCTGACGTCGGACGAGAGCATCACGTTGTTGAGGGCACGGCCCGGCTGCGCCGTGGCGCTCGCGACGTCGAAGTCCTTCGTGAAGGTGAGGCGTACCGGTTTGGCGCCCGGCTCGCTCGCAGTGAGTTCGGTCGACGAGCGACGGTCGACGACGATGCCCTGGTCGGTGAGGCACGTGTGGACCGACGCGGCCGTGACGGGCATGAGGGTGTGGCCGTGCTGCTGGGCGGTCTGCACGTGGCCGGTGCCCTTCTTCGCGACGGCGCCGATGATCACCGCGACGACGATCACGACCACGGCGATCGTGAGCGCGATCATGCCGCGGGTCAGCACCTTCTGGTCCTTCGTGGCGGCCATCGCTGGCAAGCGTACGGAGATGGAGGCGGCGCGCGCGTCGGCACCCGCGCCAGGCTGCGTTTTCCCGTGACGGCGTTATGGAAACGGGCACCGAGGACCACTCCCCTTTCCATACTCAGTGCTTGGACCACGCGTCCCGATAGACCATCCATGGGCCAGTCCTTCCTCGATGTCTCGCGCCGCCTCCTGCGGCCGATCCCCGACATCGACGGACCGGCCCAGCGCGCGTGGATGGCCACGCGACCGAGCCGTCGTGCCGCAGCGCACGGGCTCGGCTGGCAGTTCCTCGCCGGTGCGGCCGTCGCCGCGTCGCTGGCCGCGTTCGTGCCCGGGTCGGCATCGAACCCCGCGCTCCTCCTGGGCGTTGCCGCGATCGCGTTCGCGATCGGCATCGCCCTGCGCCTTTCCGTCGACGCCGGCGAGCACGCCATCGACCGCAGCATCACCGCGGCGATCCCGTTGGTCGTCGCGGCCGTCATGGTCGTGCGGCCGATGGAGCTCACGCCGATGCTGTTGCTCTGGCCGATGCTGCTCGGTGCGCACTACGCGCTGCCACGCCGCGTCGCCGCGAACGCCGCCCTGGCGCTCGTCACCCTGGCGGCCGCGCTGGCCACCACCGCCGACGCGCACGCCCCGATCGCGACGTTCGTGATCTTCACGGTCGTCTCGCTCGGCGCCACGGTCGCGTACCGGCGTGTCCGGGCCGAGGCTGCGCGGCTCTTCGCCGAGCTCGAGGAGCTCTCCTCGCACGACGCCCTCACCGGCGCCCTGAACAAGCCGGCCTTCGAGCGTGCGTTCCAGGCGTGGGCCGGGAACGGGGTCCGCCGCCAGCTCGACTCCGCCCTCCTGCTCGTCGACATCGACCATCTCAAGCGCATCAACGACGTCCACGGCCACCAGGCCGGCGACGCCGCGCTCGGACACCTCGCGACGATCGTCTACGAGTGCATCCGCGAGACCGACGCTTTCGGCCGCCTCGAGGGCGACGAGTTCGGGGTGCTGTTCCCGGCGACGGCCGGTCCGCAGGCCATGCTCGCCGCCGAGCGGATCCGTGCGACGGTCGCGCAGCGGTCCGCCGAGCTCGGGATCCCGTTCACGATCAGCATCGGCGTGACCGGCGGCCAGACCTTCAGCGATCCCTGGGATGCCGCTGCGCGCGCGCTCGCGCTCGCCAAGGCCGCCGGGACGAACCGCGTGGTCCTCGCCGAGACCGAGACCGAGTGGACGTCCGAGCTCCACGAGCTCCCGCACGCCGCCTGAGACCACCGCCGCCGCGCCGGGATCGGCCGGTTCGGCGGGAATGGCGGAAAACCGTCGCATCACGGAGCCGCCGGGCGCCGACACTGTGGTCAGTGCCCGTCTCCATCCTCATCGTCGACGACCACGACGGCTTCCGCCGCCGAGCAGCCCGCGCCCTCGAGGCCGATGGGTTCGCCGTGATCGGCCAGGCCGCCGACCTCGCCAGCGGGCTCGCCGAGGCTGCCCGGCTCCACCCGGACGTCGTCCTGCTCGACATCCACCTCCCGGACGGTTGCGGCATGGAGTTCGCGCCGAAGTTCGCCGCGCAAGCCCCGGGCGCCCAGGTGATCCTCACGTCGACCTACGACGCCCACGACGTCTCGCACGTGATCGGCGAGCCGGGCATCGCCGGGTTCCTGCCGAAGTCCGAGTTGTCCGGGGACGCGCTCGCCGCGCTGCTGTCGCCCGCCGGGCACGGCGGCTGACGCCTCGAACCGAGACGGGTCGATTGTGCGAACGCGCCACACCTGCGTATTGTCGATCCGACCGCCGATGCCGTCCGCTCCCACCCCCGACGACGCGCGGTTCGCGCTGGCCCGGGCCGTCCTGCACGCGGCCATCGACTGCGCGATCACGATCGACGAGCAGGGCATGATCGTCGATTTCAACCCGGCCGCCGAGCGCACGTTCGGGTACGTCGCCGCCGATGCGATCGGGCGCGAGATGGGCGAGCTGATCGTGCCGCCGTCGCTGCGCGAGCGTCACCGCGAGGGCATCCGCCGTTTCCTCGCCACGGGCAGTGCGCGGGTCCTGAACCGCCGCATCGAGATCACCGGGATGCGCGCGACGGGCGAGGAGTTCCCGGTCGAGCTGACCATCACCCGCGCGAACCTCCCGGGTCGCAACCTCTTCGTCGGGTATCTCCGCGACATCACCGAGCGGGTCGAGTCCGAGCGCGAGCTGCGGGAGTCGCGGGCCCGGATCGTCGCCGCGACCGACGCCAGCCGTCGGCGGATCGAGCGCGATCTCCACGACGGCGCCCAGCAGCAACTCGTCGGCCTGGCGCTCACGCTGCGACTCGCCCGCGATCGCGCCCACACCGATCCGGACGCCACCAC
>JAVHXX010000441.1 GCA_031119595.1 Patulibacter sp.
CGTCGCCGACCTCGCCCACGTCGACCGCCACGTCGACCTCGACCACGCCCGCGCCGCCCGCGCCCGGGGCAACCCGCCTCGCCGACCTCCCCACGACCGCGGTGGCGCCGCGGATCGCCGCCGACGGCGACGTCGCCGCCTGGTCGACCGCGTCGTCGATCTCGGTGGTCACCGGCGACGGCCCGGTGCAGACGTTCGCGACGCCGTCGAGGCCGCGCGGCCTGTCGGTCGGTCACGTGGACGGGCAGCCGCCGGTCGTGGTGTTCGCGCTGTGCCCGCCCGGCAAGCACGGCAGCAAACGCCGCCACGGATCGTGCGATCTGTACCGGCTGAGCCGTCTCGACGCGTCCGGCACGGTGGTGCCGCTCACCGACGTGGGCCCGGGACTCTCGGCTGCCGGCGCGAGCACGGGCTCCGCCGACGAACTCTCGCCGTCGCTCGCGGGTCGCTTCCTGGTCTTCGCGCGATGGCCGAAGGGCAAGGTGCCGGGGTATCTCGTGCGCCGCGACCTACGCACCGGCCACGAACGCCGCCTCCCGAGCGGGTCCCGGGGCGAGTGCCACCACGACTGTTCCTGGGATGGCGTGTACGCGAACGGCCCCACCCAGGCCGCCGCCTCCGGCAACGCCTACGCGCAGATCTGGACCTTCTTCGGCGGGCCCGACGGGTTCGGTGTCGACGACAACGACGTCGCGATCAAGGGTCGCCTGACCGGTCGGCCCCGCGACCACATCGTCGACGAGACCTTCGTCGACGGTGCCGGGGACGGCGGCGCGTTCATCGACGACCTGAAGCTCGCCGGCGGCGTGGTGCAGGTGACGAACGACATCTACGACCCCGACGACGCGCCTCCGAAGCCCGGCACCCACCTGGATCTCCTGCGGACCACGGGCAAGCACTACTCGACCTACGACGACCCCGTCGGCCGCCGGATCGTCTCGGCGGCGGCGACCCCCACCACGCTGTGGCTCGTCCTCGAGGCGCAGGCCCTCCCCGCGGGCACGTCCGACGACGACATGCCCGAGGACGTCTGCGGCGCGACCGTCCACGGGTGTGTGGTCGAGCGGATGCCCGCGCCGGCGTTCGTCCCGGGCCGCGACTAGCGGCGGGCCCAGCGGCCTGGATGGCCAGCAGCGACCGGCCCGTCCGGAGGCGCGTCGGCCCAAAGCGGAACTACGATTCGCCCGCGCCGGTGAACGTCCCGTAGCGCACCGCCGCCCATGTCTTCATTCCGCCGTCTCCTGGCCGTCGTCGTCGCATCGCTCGCGTGCACGCCGGCCGTCGCGCATGCCACCGCCTACGACTTCGTTCCCGCGCAGGTGATGAGCAGCACCACCGAGTCGCCCGACGCCCCGGTCCAGCCCGCCGTCGGCGACGACGGACACGCCGCGCTCGCGTGGGAGGACTACATCGACCCGTACAAGCAGCTGATCGTGGTGCGGCGCCGCGATCCCTCGGGACAGTGGGGCGCCGCGTCGGTCGTCTCCGGACCGATCGACAACTCCGCCGCCGGCGACCATCCGGACTCGCTCGGCGCCGCGTGGCCGCACGTCGCCGTCGACGCCCACGGGAACACCCTCGTCGCCTGGGCGTCGTTCGCGTATACCGGTCAGTACACGTCCGGATCGGCGCTGGTCGCCGCGTACGCCCCGGCCGGGAAGCCGTTCGGACCGCAGCAGGTGATCGCGGTCGACAAGAACGGCAGCGACGGCGGACTCGCCCCGTTCGTCGCGTTCGACCCGTCCGGGCAGGGCGTGATCACGTGGCTCGGCATCGACGGTCACCTCCACGACGTCACGATGCAGCCGGGCGGCCACTTCGGCTCCGACCAAACCGTGCCGAACGCCTGGGGCTCGCAGCTCATCGCCGGCCACTACCTCGACATCCAGACCGGCCTCGACGGCACCCAGGTCGCGGTGTGGACCGGCCGGCCGCTGTACCCCGACACCGACATCCCGCACGAGATGGCTGCGGTGCGCCGCCCCGGCAAGGCGTGGTCGCCGGCGGTGTGGATCGCGTCGAGCACGACCGACCAGTTCAGCGCGATCGCCGCGGTCGGCAAGGACGGCAGCGCCCTCATCGATCTCTACGACTCCCCGCCGGACGGCACCCGCGCCAGCCAGCAGCTCATCGGCCTGCCCGCCGGATCGACCACCTTCTCCCCGCCGATCTCGATCCCCGCAGACGACAACCACTGGCAGCCGCAGCGGATCGTCCTCGACGACGCCGGCCACGGCTACCTCCTCGGCTTCTGGGGCGGCGCCGACCCCGACCACTACACCCGCGTGTGGGCGCGTCCCGTGACGGCGGCCGGCGCGATGGGGACGCCTCGCGCCATCGCGCCAGAGGACACGAACACCCCGCTCTACAACGTCATCGCCGCGAAGTACGACCGCGCCGGCAACCTCTATCTCGGGTGGGACGGCGTGATCGACAACAACGCCCAGCACATGGATGTCCAGGAGGTCCTCGAGACCAAGCCCGCCGGTGGTGACTTCCGCCCGCCCGTGGTGGTGAGCGAGGTCGACGCCCTGAACTTCACCGTGTCGATCGCGACCGCCGGCGCCGGTCAGGCGCTCGCGACCTGGAACGCGGGCACCTTCGGAACGGGGCCGGTGTTCCTGAGCGAGGCCGTGCCGGTGATCGGCGGCACGCCGACGCCCAGCCCGAGCCCGACGCCTACACCGACGCCGACGCCGACCCCCACACCTTCGCCGACGCCTACGCCGACGCCCGCGCCTAGCCCGACTCCCACGCCCGTCGTGACGCCGAGCCCGACACCCGTACCCGCGCCGAGCGCGACGCCTAAGCCGAGCCCGACGCCCAAGCCGAGCCCGCCGCCCGCCGCGACGCCGAGTCCGACGCCGTCGGCGACACCCACGCCGAGCCCGATCGCCACCCCGTCACCCGTGCCGACGCCGCTCGGCACGCCGTCTCCGCTGCCGACCGCGACGGGCACGCCCGTCCCGACGCCCGTTGCGACACCGGCGACCACGCCACAGCTCGCCACCGTCGCCCCGGCGTTCTCGACGCTCGCGGAGGCCCTCGGCGCCGCACTCGCGCCGAATCCAGCGGTGACCCGGTCGCCGCAGTGCGTGATCCCGGACGTGCGCCGGCACACGGTCGCCGCCGCCAAGCGGCGCCTGCTCGCGGCGCACTGCACCGTGGGCAGGGTGCGGTACGTGCACGGGTCGCCTGCCGGGCGCGTGGTGCGGCAGAACACCCCGGGCGCCGTCCGCGCGCCGAACTGGGCGGTCGCCCTCGTGATCAGTCGTCGCTGAGACCCGAGGGCCGTCGCGCGGCGACCGACCGCGCGGCGCGCCCTACAGCTCGCGGTGGGTGACCTCGCCGCCATCCGCGATCACGATGTCGGTGACGAGGCTCGGCGGGAAGAGGCCGTGGGAGATCACGCCCGGGTCGGCGTCGAAGAGGGCGGCGAGCTCCGCCGGGTCGCCGACCTCGCCCTTCCAGTCGGCGATCACGCCACCGTCGGGGGAGAGCGGGCCCGGGCGCACCTCGACCGGCCCGAGGCGGGCGATCGTGGCCTCGTGGCCGAAGGCGAGGAGCTCGAGCGGGATCGGCGCGGTGATCCGCTCGACCGGCTTGGAACCGTCGGCGATGACGATGAACCGCGCCGCCGTCACCTCGACGGCCTTCTCGCGCGTGTGCGCGCGGCCGCCGCCCTTCACGAGCCAGCCGTCCGGGTCGATCTGGTCGGCGCCGTCGATGGCGATGTCGAGGGTGGTGACTGCCTCGAACGGTTCCACCGACAGGCCGACCTCCTTCGCCAGCTCCTCGGTCGCCGGCGACGTCGACACGCACCGCAGGGTGAGGCCGCGCCTGGCGAGTGCGGGCAGCAGCGGCGCCACGGTCGAGCCCGTGCCGAGGCCGACCTTCTGGCCGTCCTCCACGAACTGGGCGGCGAACTCGGCTGCGGCCTGCTTGTCGGCGTCGGTGCTCATGGCGGGCAGTTCACCAGAGTCGCGGCGGGCCGCGCGGCCCGGCCCGGCGGCGGCGGACCCGCGCGCGGG
>JAVHXX010000442.1 GCA_031119595.1 Patulibacter sp.
GGGGCGCGAGCAAGCTCGCGCACAAGGCCACGGAGCACGAGCACCGGACCTGATCCTCGTCATGCCCACCGTGTTCGACCCGACCGCGCCGCGCGAACCAAAGCGCGGCTTGCGGCGCGTGCTGCGTCGCGAATCCGAATGGACGGCTGCCGAGTGGATCGGTCTGGCCGTCGTGTTCGGGGTGGCCTCGTTCGTCTTCGGTCTCACGCATCAGCACCACGACGGCCTGATCGGCTCGCTCGGCGTCGGCGCGTGCATCGTCGTCGGGATGTTCGGAGGCCGGCGAATCCGGCGGCGCCGACTGCGGCGCCGCGCGGAACGGCAGGCTCCGGTGATCTAGGCCGGGCCGTGGTCGCCTGAGGCGACTCTCAGGCCACCGCGGCCGCGGCGATGCCGTGGAGATCGGTCGGCTCGAGGGAGGCGCCGCCGACGAGGGCGCCGTCGATGTCGGGCTGGGCGAGGAGTTCGCCGGCGTTCGACGGCTTCACCGAGCCGCCATAGAGGACGCGGACCTGCTCGGCGGCGCCGGCGTCCTTGGCGGCGAGGCGGGAGCGCACGAACGCGCACGCCTCCTGGGCCTGCTCGGTGGTGGCGACCTTGCCGGTGCCGATGGCCCAGATGGGCTCGTAGGCGACGACGATCTTCGCGAGCTGTTCGCCGGTGAGCGGGGCGATGGCGGCGTCGACCTGGCGCTGCAGCACGGCCTCGGTCTCGCCGGCCTCGCGCTGCTCGTCGGACTCGCCGACGCAGAGGATCGGGAGGAGGTCGGACTGCAGGAGCGTGACGAGCTTCTCGGCGAGGGCTTCGTCGGTCTCGCCGAAGAACTGGCGGCGCTCGGAGTGGCCGATGACGGATCCGTGGACGTCGAGGTCGAGGAGCATCACGGCGGAGATCTCGCCGGTGAACGCACCGGAGCCGGCCTGGTGGACGTTCTGGGCGAGGATCTGGAGCTTGGATCCGCGGGTCGAGTCGACGAGCGGGCCGAGCGCCGTGAACGGGGCGCACAGCGCGAGCTCGACGCCCTCGAGGCCCTGCACGAGCGGCAGGAACGCGGCGACGAAGTCCTCGGCGTCCTCGACGGTCTTGTGCATCTTCCAGTTGCCGGCGATCAGCGGAATGCGGCTCATGAGGTCTCCTCGCAGGGGGCGGCGGCGTGCGGCGTGAAATCGCGCCCGCGCGCGAACGTGCCTGCAAGCTAACGGGCCGCATAGCCCGTCCGCGGTGCGCCCGACCCGGCCCGCTGGCGCAACAGGATTGTCACGTGTGGACATACGCGGGGTACTCGGGGTCTGCGAGAGTCGATCATCGGATGAGCATCAAGGTCGCCCTCGAGCACAGAACCGCGTATCGGTACGACCGGAAGGTGTCGCTGGGTCCCCAGACGGTGAGGTTGCGTCCCGCGCCGCACACCCGCACGCCCATCCTGTCGTACTCGCTCTCGGTCACCCCCGAGGACCATTTCGTCAACTGGCAGCAGGATCCGGTCGGCAACTTCCTCGCGCGCCTGATCTTCGAGGAGAAGACCGACGAGTTCTCGGTCGTCGTGAACCTCGTCGCCGACATGGCGAAGATCAACCCGTTCGACTTCTTCGTCGACGACGAGATCGCGGAGTGGTCGGACTTCGCGTACCCGCCGGAGCTCAAGGCCGAACTCAAGCCGTACCTGAAGCCCGGCAAGCCCGGCCCGCTGCTGGCCGACTGGCTCAAGGGCGCCGAGACGAAGGGCAAGCGCAGCCTCGACGTCCTCGTCGACCTCAACAAGCGCGTGGCGAACTCGGTCGGGTATTCCGTGCGGATGGAACCCGGCGTGCAGACCCCCGAGGTCACGCTCGACCGCGCCGTCGGATCGTGCCGTGACAGCGCCTGGCTGCTCGTGCATGCGCTGCGCAACCTGGGCGTCGCCGCGCGCTTCGCCTCCGGGTACCTGATCCAGCTTGCCGAGGACATCCCGCCGAGGACCGGGTCGTACGTGAAGCAGGACTTCACCGATCTGCACGCCTGGGCCGAGGCCTACGTGCCGGGCGCCGGCTGGATCGGGCTCGACGCCACCTCCGGCCTGCTCACCGGCGAGGGCCACATCCCGCTCGCGTGCTCCGCCGACCCGACCGGCGCCGCGCCGATCAGCGGCGCGATCGAGGCGAACGTCGAGACGGAGTTCGAGTTCGCGAACCTCATCACGCGCGTCGACGAGCCGCCGCGGGTGACGAAGCCCTACACCGACGACCAGTGGGAGCGGATCGACTCGCTCGGCCGCGCCGTCGATCTGCGTCTGCGCGGCAGCGACACCCGCCTCACGATGGGCGGAGAGCCCACGTTCATCTCCGAGACCGACATGGACGCGCCGGAGTGGAACATCGCCGCCGACGGCGGGAACAAGCACGAGCTCGCCGTCGACCTCGCACTGCGTCTCGCGGACCGCTTCGCGCCCGGCGCGCTCATCCGGCACGCGCAGGGCAAGTGGTACCCCGGCGAGCCGATCCCGCGCTGGCAGATCGGCATCAACTGGCGCACCGACGGCAAGCCGCTGTGGGGCCGCAAGGACCTCCTCGCCGACCCGTCGAGCCCCGGCACCGCGACCCATGAGCAGGTGAAACGCCTCGCCGAGGCGGTGCTCGGCGGCCTCGGCATCGAGACCGGCGACCTCGTGCCTGCGTACGAGGACAAGGTCCAGGCCCTGCTCGACGAGGCCAAGCTGCCCGGCGGCGAACCGCCGATCCTCGACGAACCCGATCCCGACGATCCTCGCTGGCGCGACGCCGAAGGGCGCGCCGCGCTCATCGCCGAGCTCGACGGCGACCTCGGCCAGCCGACCGGCTGGGCGCTCCCGATCCACCGTGACGAGAGCGAGGCCGCGTGGCGCTCCGGCCGGTGGCACCTGCGCCGCGGCCGCCTGAACCTGATCCCCGGCGACTCGCCGATCGGCTTCCGCCTCCCGCTGCAGGCGCTCACCTGGATCCTCCCGTACCCCGAGGAGGCCCGTTCGCAGTTCGCGGCGGTCCGCACCCTCCCGGACCCGGTCGTGCTGCAGCGCGGCACCCCGCGGCCGTCCATGCCGAAGTCACCGGCGCCCGTCACGGCCCTCTGCTTCGAGCTGCGCGACGGCCATCCGCGGGTCTTCCTGCCGCCGATCGTCGACGCGGTCAACTGGGTCGAGCTCATCGGCGTCATCGAGGCGGCGGCGACGAAGGTCGGCGTGCCGATCGCGATCGAGGGCTACGCCCCACCGCACGACCCCACGCTGCGGAACTTCGACGTCACCCCCGACCCGGGCGTGATCGAGGTGAACATCCACCCCAGCGAGACCTGGGACGAACTCTCGGACAAGGCCTTCACGCTCGCCGAGGAGGCACGCGAGGTCGGGCTCACCACGGAGAAGTTCGCGCTCGACGGCCTCGCCTCGGGCAGCGGTGGCGGCAGTCACCTCACGCTCGGCGGACGCACCCCTCCGGACAGCCCCTTCCTGCGCCGCCCGGACCTGCTGCGGTCGATGATCACGTACTGGCAGCACCATCCCTCGCTGTCGTACCTCTTCTCGGGGCGCTTCATCGGCCCGACGAGCCAGGCGCCCCGGGTCGACGAGGCCCGTCACGAGAACCTCTACGAGCTCGAGATCGCGTTCGCCGAGATGGACCGCCTCTCGACGCTCGGGTCGCCGCCCGCGTGGCAGGTCGACCGGCTCCTGCGCAACCTCCTCACCGACCTCACCGGCAACACGCACCGCGCCGAGTTCTGCATCGACAAGATGTACAACCCGGGCTCGGAGAGCGGCCGCCTCGGCGTGGTCGAGCTGCGCGGGTTCGAGATGGCGCCGCACCCGCGCATGGCGATGGTGCAGCAGCTCCTCGTCCGCGCGCTCGTCGCCCGGCACTGGGCCGACCCCTACCGCGGCGACCTCGTCCGCTGGGGCACCGACCTCCACGACCGCTTCCTCCTGCCGTGGTGGGTCGAACATGTCATCTCCGACGTCGTCGACGACCTCCGCCGCGCGGGGATCCGCTTCGAGCACGAGTGGCT
>JAVHXX010000443.1 GCA_031119595.1 Patulibacter sp.
GGTGCAGCTGGAACTCGTCGATCGGGATGAACTCCTTGTTCCGGCCCGTGGAGCCGGCGATCACCTGGACGATGATCGCGATGACGAGAAGGGAGCCCAGCGTGAGCCAGAACTTGCGCTTGCCGGTCATGAAGTGGCGCCTGCCTGATGCGACGGTCGCGAGGAGATCCTCACGACGAAGAAACTGGTGAAGAGCACGATGCAGAGCACCGTGGCCGAGAGACCCGTGCGATCACCGGCGAGCGAGCCGACGGCGAAGAGCACGATGCCGAGCATCCAACCCCGCGCGATCAGCGAGCCGGTCATGACGCCCGCGAACTTGCCGGGCTCCTCGATCGAGTTCGCCTTGCGCTGCGTCCAGTCGCCGATCCCGCGCCATGCGAGCCAGATCACGGCCGCCGTGAGCCACCCGAGGAGGGGCAGGCCGGCGACGGCGAAGATCGGCAGCGCGACGGCGAGCAGAGCCAGGTCGGGATTACGAGAGAGAGCAGTCACGAGAGGGGGGTCAGTGCGGGGCAGGAGATCGGTCCTGGCCGTCGACGTGGCGAACAGTACCGGACCGTTGGGAGCTAGTGGCAACTTGTGACAATTGGAACCAAAGCCCATGCCACCGAGGTTTTTCGGGTGTGAACCCGGGTTCGGAAGACCCGATCAAGCGGACCGGGCGTTCCGGTTGGAGTTACTCGTCGAGCGGTACGAAGTCACGCTTGCGCGCGCCGCAGACCGGGCACACCCAGTTGTCGGGCACATCCTCGAACGGGGTCCCCGGATCGACGCCGCCGTCGGGGTCACCCTCGACCGGGTCGTAGATCATTCCGCAGGGTTCGCAGATCCACTTCTGGGCAAGGGGGTCGCTCATCCGGGGCATCGTAGCGACGCAGGGGTTTCTCCCGCCGCGCGCTCGGTGAAGCACGTTGGGGGCGGGCACAGGGCGCCTCCGCCGTCCATCGAAACGCCGTCCATGCGCGTCCGTGACGTTCGTTCCATCGACGGTCGCGAACCGCCGGAATCTGGTTAATATCCCGGCGAGTGCGCACACCTCCAACCAATGGCCAACCAGGTGGGCGGCGTGAGACGACGGAGCGCCGGATCCTGGAGAGCGCCATCGAGCTGATCGGGACCGGGATCACCTGGCCGCAGCTCGGGATCCGCCAGATCACCGAACGCGCCCAGATCTCGCGAACCGCGTTCTACGACTTCTTCGGGAACAAGAACGAGATCCTCGAGCACCTCGTCCGCGGGGTCCACGACGACCTCGGCCGCGCCCTCGTCTCGGCCACGCCGTGGCGCGCCGACGACGAACGCTCCCCCACCCTCGACCTGACCCGCCTCCGGGTGCTGCTCGAGACCATCGCGGAGTTCAACGTCGTGCACGGCGCGATCTACCGGGCCTTCCTCGACGCCGCCCGCCAGGATCCGGCCATCGACGACATGTGGCACGACCTCATGGGCGCCTACGTGGCGGTCGTGGCGCGCGGCATCGACGGCGCGCGCGCCGCGCACGGAGCCGTGCCACCCCCGCCGGGCAGCGAGGCTCTCGCCCGCGTGCTGATCCTCATGACGGAGCGCACGATGCTCCTGCTCAGCCGGTTCGAACCCGGCGACCCGGCAGCGGGTGAGCTCGTCGAGACGCTCGCACTCGTGTGGGAGCGGTCGGTCTACGGGGCCGGCGCGTCGACCCCGGGCGGCTGACCGCCGGCTAGCGCGGAGCTGCGGGCGCGGGACCGGGCTCGGCGGTCGCGGCAGGCGCCGGGACCGATTCGCGCGGGTGGGCCGGTGGCCCGCCCATCCGCACGCGCACGCGACGGCCGTGGCGCTCGAACTTGAGGATCTCGAGCACGTACACCACGAACACGGACGCGGCGAGCGTGAGCAGGAAGAGCCCGCCGAGGAGCACCGCTCCGCCCGTCTGGACCTTGCCCGAGTTGTTGAACGCGTGGATGAAGCGCGTCGCCACCGCGAGGCTGGCGACGGCGAACGTCCAGCCGTAGAGCACGAGCACCGTCCGGCGGACCGAGAGCCCCACGCGCGAGAGGCGATGGTGGAAGTGCTCGCGGTCCGCTTCGTAGAACGGTTGCCGGTACTTGAGCCGCTTGAGGACCACGAACGCGGTGTCGAGGACGGGCACGGCGAGGATCAGGAACGGAAACGCGAGCGCGAGCACCGCCTGCGTCTTCACGGCGCCGAGCACCGCACCACAGCCGAGGAGCAGCCCCAGCAGGTTGGCGCCGGCATCGCCCATGTAGATCGAGGCCGGGGCGAAGTTGAAGACGAGGAACCCGAGCGCGGCCCCGGCGGTGATCACGCTGAGCGTGCCCGCTTCGACGCGACCGAGGTCGAAGGCGACGATGGAGAAGGCGATCGCCGCGATCGCGCTGATCCCGCCCGCGAGGCCGTCGACGCCGTCGGAGAAGTTGACGATGTTCATCACGGCCACGAGACCGAGGACGGTGAGCGGGTCGCTCGTCCAGCCGAAGTTCAGCGGCCCGATGAACGGGATCGTGACGTGGTCGACGACCACCCCACCCCGCACGGCGATCACCGCCGCGATCACCTGGCCGACGAGCTTGACGCCCGGCAGGAGGTCGAAGCGGTCGTCGAGGGCGCCGACGACCGTGATGACGATCGCCGCCTCGACGACGGCCGAGAGCTGCTCGGAGAACGGCGCCAGCGAGAGGAAGGTGGCCACGACGACCCCGACGAGCATCGCGAGGCCGCCGAGGAGCGGCACGCCCCCGGCCGCGAAGCCGCGGCCGCGGGGCTTGTCGATCGCGCCCACGCCGCGCGCGAACGCGCCGGCGAGGGGCGTGAGGGCCGCGGTCACCCCGAAGGCGACCAGCCCGGCGAGGAGCGCGTCGGTGTGCGCGCTCACCGGCGTGGGCCCGTCCGGGTCACACGACCTGCTCGGTGCGGAGCCCGTCGTAGAGCGGGTAGCGATCGGCGATGGCGCGAACCTGCGCGGCGAGCTCGTCCTTCTTGGTCTCGAAGGCGGGCGTCAGCGCGAGGCCGATGATCTCGCCGATCTCCTCGAAGTCGCTCACCTGCAGGCCGCGGGTGGCCAGCGCCGGCGTGCCGATGCGCAGGCCGCTCGTGACCATCGCCGGGCGCGGGTCGAACGGGACCGCGTTGCGGTTGACGGTGATGCCGACCTCGTGGAGGCGGTCTTCGGCCTGCTGGCCGTCGAGCTCGCTGTTGCGGAGGTCGACGAGGACCAGGTGCACGTCGGTGCCGCCCGAGACGACGTCGATGCCGTGCTCCTTGAAGCGGTCCTCGAGGAGGATCGAGGCGATCGCCTTCGAGCCGTCGAGGGTGCGCTGCTGGCGCTCCTTGAAGCCCTCGCCCATCGCGATCCGGAACGCGACCGCCTTGGCCGCGATCACGTGCTCGAGCGGACCACCCTGCTGGCCGGGGAACACGGCCGAGTTGATCTTCTTGGCGTGCTCCTCGCGGCTGAGGATGATGCCCGAGCGCGGGCCGCCGATCGTCTTGTGGACGGTGCTCGTGACGACGTCGGCGTAGGGCACCGGGTCCGGGTGGAGCCCGGCCGCCACGAGACCCGCGAAGTGGGCCATGTCGACCATGAGCAGCGAGCCGGCCTTGTCGGCGATCTCGCGGAAGCGGGCGAAGTCGAGCTGACGCGGGTACGCGGACCAGCCGGCGATGATGAGCTTCGGCTTGTGCTCGAGGGCCAGCTGCTCGACGACGTCCATGTCGATCAGGTGGGTGTCCGGGGAGACCTCGTACGGAACGATGTTGTAGAGGCGGCCCGACACGTTGAGCTTCATGCCGTGGCTCAGGTGGCCGCCGTGCGCGAGCGAGAGGCCGAGGATCGTGTCGCCCGGCTGCAGGAGCGCGTGGAAGACGGCGGTGTTCGCCTGGGCGCCCGAGTGCGGCTGGACGTTCGCGTGCTCCGCACCGAAGAGCTCCTTGGCGCGGTCGATCGCGAGCTGCTCGCTCACGTCGACGTGCTCGCAGCCGCCGTAGTAGCG
>JAVHXX010000444.1 GCA_031119595.1 Patulibacter sp.
TGACGGCCGTCGCGGCTGCCGGCACCGGGACGGTGCTCGCGGCGTCCGTGGCCGTGGTGGGGTCGACGGCGCCGTCGAGGCGGTCGTCGGTGGCGCGCGAGCCGAGCCGGCCGCTCGCACCCATGCCCCAACACCGCACGGTGCCGCCGACCAGGATCGCGCACGCGTGGAAATCCCCGGCCGTGACGGCGACGGCTGCCCCGCCCAGCGGCACGGTCGACGGTTCGTCGGTGCCCGAGGCGGGGTCGACGGTGCCGTCGAGGCGCTTGTCGGTGGCGCCGGAGCCGAGCCGCCCGTAGCGGCCGTCGCCCCAGCACTGCACGGCGCCGCTGCCGGCCAGCCGCGCGCAGGAGAACTCCGCGCCCGCCGCGATGGCCGAGGCGGGGCCCATGAGCGGCACCGTCGAGGCGGCATCGGTGCCGAAGAACGGGTCGACGGCGCCGTCGAGGCGGTTGTCGCGGGCGCGGCTTCCGAGCTGGCCCGCACCGCCCTGACCCCAGCAGTGCACGGTGCCGTCGTCGACGAGCGCGCACGAATGCGCATCGCCCGTGGCGATGGCGGTGACCGTGCCGCCGAGCGCGACGGTCGTCGCAGCGCTGCCCGGCGTGGCAAGCGCGTCGGCGGTCGACGCGCCGCCCAGGCGGCCCTGGGCGCCGTCGCCCCAGCACCGCACGGTGCGGTCGGCCTGGAGAGCGCAGCCGTGGGCCGCGGCGAGGTCGAGGGAGCCGCCCACGGCGCCGGACCCGGCCGGCGTGCCGGCGGCCTCCGCGAACGCCCGCGACGGGGCGGCGAGCCCGGAGGCCGCGCCGATGACGGCGACGAGCGCGATCAGGACGGCGGCGAGGCGGCGGAGGGACATCACGGCGATCATGACGGCCCCCGCCGGGCTCCGGCTAGCGCCGGAGGTCGACCTGGGTGGTGTCGTCGAACTGGGTGATCGCGGCGAGTTCCTTCACGCGCGCGACGACCTCCGGCCCCGTGAGGCGGGAGACGCGGTCGGTGCCGAACTCCTCGACGTTGAACGACGCCACGGCCGAGCCGTAGGCCATCGCGCGGCGCAGCACCTCGAGGGTGATCGGGCGCTCGGGGTGCGCGGCGAGGTAGCCGACGAAGCCCCCGGCGAACGAGTCCCCGGCGCCGGTCGGGTCGGCGACCTCGTGGAGCGGGTAGGCGGGCAGCCAGAAGCTGCCCTCCTTCGTGATCACGCCGGCGCCGTACTTGCCCTGCTTGGCGACGACGATCGACGGGCCGAGGTCGAGGAGTGCCTGCGCCGCGGACACGATCGTGCCCTTGCCCGTGAGCATCTCGATCTCCTCGTCGTTGAGGATGATGCAGTCGACCTTGGCGATCACCTTGAGGAGGTCTTCCTTGGCGATGTTGATCCAGAGGTCCATCGAGTCGACGGCGGTGAAGGTGGCCTTCTCGCACTGCTCGAGCACGCCGAGCTGGATCGCCGGGACGATGTTCGCGAGGAAGAGCGTCTCGGCGTTCTTGCTGGCCTCGGAGAGCTTCGGCTCGAACGTCTCGAACACGTTCAGCTGGGTGTCCAGCGTGTCGCGCGAGTTCATGTTGTCGTGGTAGCGGCCGGCCCAGAAGAAGGTCTTGCCACCCTCGACGCGCTCGATGTCCGCGATGTCGATCTTGTGCGAGGTGAGGACGGACTCGTGCTCGGCCGTGAAGTCGTCGCCGACGACGCCGACCACGTGCACGTCGTCGAAGAAGCTCGCCGCGAGGGCGAAGTGGGTGGCGGCGCCGCCGAGCATCCGGTCGCGCTTGGCGGCGGGGGTCTCGACGGAGTCGAACGCGACGGATCCAACGACGGTAAGGCTCATAGGCGGCGGACTGTAACGGCGTCCCTCTCGCCGGTGCCGGGTGCCCCGCGCGCGAGGGTCCACCCAACCCTTGCGTGCCGCCGCCCGGCCGCATACGGTCGAACCAGTCGGGCGTCGGCGGGGCGTGTCGCCCGGCGCGCCCTCCGCTCAGCGCTCCTCTCTCGACGTCTTGCTCGACCTGCTCCACGCCTGGATCCTCTACGTCGCCGTGCTCGGCCTGCTCGTCTACGGGCTCGGTCTCCTGGTCGAGAAGGCCTCCGGGCGGCGGCTCCCGGGCGTGCTCCTGCTGCCCCTCGGGCTGCTCACCCTGATCTTCGTGGCGACCGTGGTCACCGTGGTGCCGTCGTTCGCTCCCGCGACGACCCCGATCGCGGCACTCCTCGCCCTCCTCGGCCTGGCGCTCGGCGGACGGCTGCGGCGCCCACCGCTCGGGGCGTCACTGCTGCTCGCCGCGGTGCTCCTCGTCTACGGCGCGCCCGTGATCCTGTCCGGCCAGGCCACGTTCGCCGGCTACATCCGCCTCGACGACACCGCCTCCTGGCTCACCCTCAGCGACCAGCTCCTCGCCCACGGCCGCTCCCTCGCCGACGTCCCCGACTCGAGCTTCCGCCAGCTCCTCGCCGTGAGCGAATCGCTCGGGTATCCGCCGGGCGCGTTCCCGCCGCTCGGCATCTCGAGCAAGCTCTCGGGGATCGACGCGGCGTGGGCGTTCGCGCCGTACGTCTCGTTCTGCGGCGCGATGGTCGCCGCGGCGCTCTGGGTCCTCGTCGACTCGCTCGGACTCACCCGCCGCGTGCGCTGGGTCGTGGTCTTCGCGGCGGCCCAGCCGGCGCTGCTCTTCGGGTACGTGCAGTGGGGCGGCATCAAGGAGATCACGATCGCCTTCGGCCTCATCGTGCTGCTCCTGCTCGCGCTGCAGGCGATCGGCGGCGAGCGGCCGGGCGGCTGGCGCAGCTGGATCCCGCTCGCGGTCGCGAGTGGATCGATGCTCTCGGTCGCGGGCACGGGCGGCGTCGCGTTCGTCGGGCCCGTCCTCGCGGGCGTCGGACTCACCTGGATCTTCCGCGCGTGGAGGCACCGCTGGATCCGCGAGGTGATCCGGCCGATGGCGGTGCTCGCGGGGCTCACCGTCCTCGTCGCCGTCCCGACGGTGATCGAGCTCGGCACGCTCTCGTTCGGCAAGGAATACCTCACGAAGTCCAGCGACTACGCCACGCGCTTCGGCAACCTGCGCGGCGCGGTGCGCGGCTGGCAGCTCGGCGGCGTGTGGTTCTCCCGCGACTTCCGCGACCCGGCGGGCGGGCCGACCGGCGTGCTGCTCGTGGTGGTGGCACTGTCGGCGATCGGCGGCCTCGTGGTCGCGGTGCGGCGGCGGGTCTCGGGCATGCCGGTCTACGTGGCGCTCGGCCTGCTCGGCGCCGTCGCCGGCGTCGTGAGCACCGCCAGCCCGTGGCTGATGGGCAAGACGCTCGCGATCGCGAGCCCGGCCGTGCCGCTGGCCGCGCTGTGCGGTGCGGCGTTCCTCGCGATGCGCTGGCGTGCGGGCTGGATCGTGGTGCTCGTGCTCGTCGGCGGGATCGTCGGCTCGAA
The DNA here is from genome assembly GCA_031119595.1 of Patulibacter sp. Taxonomy (GTDB): domain Bacteria; phylum Actinomycetota; class Thermoleophilia; order Solirubrobacterales; family Solirubrobacteraceae; genus JAGIBJ01. The sequence continues at coordinate 3,423 of JAVHXX010000444.1, forward strand.
CGTGAGCCAGTACACCGACGTCACCCTCGCCCCGCGCGACCGCTTCGAGGAGCTCCAGCACATCGGGCAGCTCGTGAAGGGCCACGGCCCGACCTTCGACAACGAGTACGAGGTCTACGCGACCCGCCACTTCCTCCGCGACGGCGCCCCGATCCAGCCCGCCGAGCTGCGGACCGCGCCGTTGCCGCTGTCGGACGGCCGCTTCCTGATCAAGTCGGCCTCGGCCGACATCGACGGGTTCCCGCCGTCGACGCTCGCCCCGTACAACGCGCTCGTCGTGCAGCGCACGCCGACGATGAGCGTCCCGTCGTCGCAGTGGAAGCTCGCCTGGCAGGGGCGCTTCTACGCGCTGTACTTCCGCACGAACGTCGGCACGCTCATCAAGCACGTGCCGCTCGGCGACTCACGCACGCTGCCCTACTGCGGCAACTCCCAGAACTCGACGCCGCTCGCGCTGTGCTCGGTGCAGCCCATCCAGACCCCGACCTGCCGCGTGATCGACCGGCTCGGCAAACAGGCCGCGGCGGCCGGCGCGTCGCTCGTGGCCCAGGTGCGGCCC
>JAVHXX010000445.1 GCA_031119595.1 Patulibacter sp.
CCCTGCTCCCGTTGATGCACGCCGCCTGGTCGGGAGGCGCGGCCCTCGGCGCGGGACTCGCCGCCCTGTGCGCGTGGATGGGCATCACCCCCTCGGCACAGTTGCTGGGAGAGGCCGTCGTCATCCTCGTGGTCGGCGTCGGAGCCATGCGCGGCATCCCGGACGGCACCCGTGCCGAGGAGCACGACACGTCGCTCACGCCCCGGCAGCGGCTCCGCCAGTGGGCCAGAGGGTGGGCCGACGTGCGCCTGCTGCTCATCGGCGTGGTCATGCTCGGCGTCGAGCTCGGCGAGGGCTCGGCGAACAACTGGCTCGCCCTCGCCACCACCGACGGCCACGGACAGACCGCAGCCGTCGGCGCGCTGTTCTTCACCGTGTTCGCCGTCTCCGAGGCAGCCACCCGCGTCTTCGCCGGACCCGTGGTGGACCGGATGGGCCGTGTCCGCACCGTCCGGTGGACGACCGCGCTCGGCATCGTGGGCGCCGTGCTCTTCATCGTGGGCGGCAGCTGGTGGCTCACCCTCATCGGCGTCGTGCTGTGGGCGGTCGGCGTCTCGATGGGCTTCCCGCTGGGCATGTCGGCCGCGGCGCAGAGCGGACCGAACCCGGCCGCCCGCGTCAGCGTGGTCGCGTCGATCGGGTACTTCGCGAACTTCGCCGGTCCGCCGGTCATCGGGGCGATCGCCGAGCACGTGGGCGCGCTCAGCGCGCTCTGGCTCGTCGCGGTGCTGTTCGTCGCGGCGTTCGCGGCGTCCGGTTCGCTGCGTCCGGTCGCCGGACGCGACTGACCACGGACCGGAGGCGCGGGGCGGGCCCGCACCGTGCCTCCAGTCCGCATGGTGGTCACGCTGGATAGCGTGGGGTCCATGCTCGACGCCGACTCGCTCACCTGGGACCCGCCTGCCGGACGCATCACCGGCGTCGTCGACGGGGACGTCGTCCGCGCGCTCGGGATCCCGTACGCGCGGGCCGCACGCTTCCGGCGTCCCGAGCCGATGCCGCCCTTCGACGAGCCGTACCCGGCGACCACGCCCGCACCCGTCGCACCCCAGGTCCAGGCGACGTTCGTCGACCAGCTGCTGCGGCCCGCCGAGGGCCTCGTCGTCGACGAGCACTGCCAACGGCTGTCGATCACCGCACCCGCCGACGTGCAGCCCGGCGAGCGACTGCCCGTCATGGTCTGGATCCACGGCGGTTCCTACGTCATCGGCGGCGGGGACGTGCCGATCTACGACGCCCGTGACCTCGTCTCCGAGCAGCGCGTCGTCTTCGTCTCGGTGACGTTCCGGCTCGGGATCCTCGGGTTCCTCGGTGACGGCGAGCGCGTGCCGGCGAACCTGGGGCTGCTCGACCTCGTCGAGTCGCTCCGCTGGGTCCGGACGAACATCGCGGCGTTCGGGGGCGACCCGGACCTGGTGACGGTGTTCGGCCAGTCGGCCGGCGGGGACGCGGCAGCGCACCTCATGATCAGCGAGGGCACGGCGGGACTCTTCCGGCGGGCGATCATCCAGAGCGCACCGCTCGGGCTGTCCCGCGGGCGGGCACGGATGAACGCCGCCATGGTCCGCGCCGTCGGGAACCTGCACCCGGACACCCCGCTCGACGACCTGCTCGAACGCCAGGCGGTCGGGACCCGCGCCGCCGCCCCGTACGGACTGCCGGGCGGCATGCCCTACGGCACGCAGTACGGTCACGCGCCCCTGCCCGCCGAGCGGTCCCTCGACGCAGCGTGGTCCGCGGTCGCACCCGACATCGACGTCCTGATCGGCTCGGGCACCGACGAGGCCGGCATGTACGTGCCGCTCGTCCCGGTCCTCCGGACGATCGCGCGCTCCCGGCTGGTCCGGCCGTTCCTGCGGTGGCTGCTCGTCCGGCCCCTCTCCGACGTCATCTACGGGCGGGACGTCCGCCGTTTCACCGCACGACACCGCGCAGCCGGGGGCCGTGCCACCTCGTACCGGCTGATCCGGGGCGTCACGACGAGGCCGACCGGGGCCGTCCACATGAGCGACCTGCCGCTGCTGCTCGGCGGTCGTGCGGCGTGGGCCGGCTCGCGGTTCGTGCCGGAGCGGGACTGGCCGGAGGTCGAACGGCGCGGCCGGGCGTTCCGGGCGATCTGGGCCGAGTTCGCGCGCACCGGACGGGTCACGGCGCCGGACGACGAGACGCTGACGTTCGACCGCGGCTGACCGGACGCACGCGCGCTGGGCGCGGGCTGGCGCGTGCAGGTTCCGCGAAAGCGACAGTCTGCCGCCGGAGTCCCGTGGGGACCTGTCGCCCTGGCGCACGAGACGGCCGGACGTCCCGGCACGCTGTCGCTGTGGCGGCACCGGCACGACCCCAGAACTGGCGGCTCGCGGGCCCGCCACCCGGCCCGGAGAATCGACGGCATGCCCGAGTCCGACGTCGACCTGCGCGCCCGCATCGTCACGGGCGCGATCGAGGCGTACCGCGTGGCCGACTTCCACACCGTCGGCCCGGCCGAGGTCGCCGAGCACGCCGGCGTCCCCGAGGACACGGTGCGGCGGGTGTTCCCGCTCTGGGAGCTCCTCGTCGTCGCCGTCATGGACCGGTGGAACAACGGCAGCCGACGGGCGCTCTGGGTCGTCGCCGAACGCTCTGGCGCCGTCGCCTACCTGCGCGCACGACTCGAGGCCGGCCGCGACGAACCGGCCCTCGTGCGCCTCCGGACCGCCCTGCTCAGCGCGGCGTCCAGCCCCGAACACCCTGCCGCCGGGTGGTTCCGCGGGCAGTACACCCGCTCGTTCGAGGACGTCACCCTCGCCCTCGTGCGTGACGTCGTCGCCGGGCGTGAGCCCCGCGGCACCTCACCCCGGCACGCCGCCGAGCAGCTCGTCGCGCTCTACGAGGGACTCCAGCTGCAGTCGATGCTCCGCGACGACGCCGAGCCCCTCGCCGGGTTCGACCGCGCGGTGGCCCGGATGCGGGCGGGGTGGGCTGCGGCCGCAGCGACCGTCTGACGACGCCGTCCGCACGTTGCGGACGGACCGGCCTGGAGGCGCGGCGCGGCTCGCCCACGCACGCACGGCTTCCTGGCATGGTCGGGAGATGGAGTACACGGACTACGACACCCGGCTCGCCGCCTACGGCGTGGTCACGCACGAGGGTCGGGTCCTGCTCGCGATGCAGCGGTACCCCGAAGCGGGCACGTGGGCACTGCCCGGCGGCGGTGTGGAACTCGACGAGAGCGTGGAGCAGGCCGTCGTCCGCGAGTTCATGGAGGAGACCGGGTACGAGGTCGCCGTCGGCGGACGGCTCGGTGTGCGCCACCACGTCGTGCCCGCCGAGCGTCGGATGCACGCGAACGGTCGGCCGATGAAGGCCGTGCAGGTCGTGTTCCGGGTGACGATCACCGGAGGTGCGCTCCGGGACGAGGCCGACGGGTCCACCGAGCGCGCCGACTGGCTGCCGATCGCGGACCTGCCCCGGCACCGTCACGGCCTGGTGGTGCCGATCGCCCTCGGCTGGGCGGGCGCCCTCACCAGCTGAGGTCCAGCCGCCCGCTCATCGAGCCACCACCGTGACGAATGGCTGCGGGACGGCTCGTGGGGCTGGCGGTCGGACCACCCATCCGAGCCGCCGGAGCGCCTCTGCGGTCTCTGCCGGGAACTGTCGGGTGGTCGCTGCGGCCTCGTCCCGCCGCCAGTGCGTCCGGTAGTCGTGCACAGCTCGTCGCCACCCGGGCAGGGCATCGACTCCGCACTCCACGATCACGAACTCGATCACGTCGGCGAGGCTCGGCCGGAAGTGCGGGCCGCCGAGCGGGAAGTGCAGCGAAGCGAGGCGCGTCGGGTCACGACGACCCGTACCGCGGTCGCCTGTTCGGGCGAGCAGTGCGCTGAACGACCCGCGCTCCGCGTGGAAGTGCCAGTGCGATTGCGGGGTCGCGGTCAGTTTGTCATGGAACTCGAACCGGACGAGTGGCTGCCGATCGGTGGCGAGGAAGAGGCCGA
>JAVHXX010000446.1 GCA_031119595.1 Patulibacter sp.
TCGTGATCTCGGGTCTCTCGTTCCCCCTCGGCGTCATGTTCTACTGGCTCGCCTCGAACATCTGGACGATGGCGCAGCAGTACTTCGTCATCCGCAGCATGCCGACCCCCGGTTCCGAGGCCGCCCTCGCTCGTGAGGCACGTCTCGCGAAGAAGGCCCAGCGTCGTGGCTCGGCGACCCCGGTGCTCGCCGAGGCCGGCGCCGGCGCCGGCGCCGCTGAGATGGAGGCCGTCCGCGTCACCACGCAGCGTCAGCAGCCCGTCGGCAAGAACCGCTCCAAGAAGAACGGGAAGAAGTAAGTGACCGAGCAGGACATCGCCCCCGTGACCGAGGTCGTCGAGGACGACGACGCCCGTGACGAGGCGGACATCGCCGCGGACTACATCGAGGAGCTGCTCGACATCTGCGACCTCGACGGTGACATCGAGATCGAGGAACGTGCCGGGCGCGTGTACCTCTCGGTGACGGACGAGGGCGGCGCGCTGCGGGTGCTCTCGAAGCCGGACACGGTCTCTGCGCTGCAGGAGCTGACCCGGATCGCCGTGCAGGCCGAGACGGGCGAGTTCAGCCGGCTCATCCTCGACGTCGGTGGGTCGCGCGACGCTCGCGCGTCCGAGTTGCAGCGCCTCGTGGACACGGCCGTCGAGCGCATCGAGGCCGGCTCGACCTCCGCTGCACTCCCCCCGATGTCCTCGTACGAGCGCAAGCTCGTGCACGACCTCGTCGCGGAGAAGGGCTTCCACTCCGAGTCCGAGGGTGAGGGTCGGGACCGCCACACCGTCGTCACCCGATGACGGAGGCGTCCCCGGTCCTCGAGGCAGAACCGGCAGCGGCAGCGACGCTGTTCGGCGATCGTGTCGATGTGGCCCGCTCGTTCACGAACGAGCTGGCGCGACGGGGCGAGGAGCTGGGCCTGATCGGCCCCCTCGAGCTGCCGCGACTCTGGACACGACACATCCTCAATTCTGCGGTGCTCGCGCCCCTCCTGGAGGCACGTGGTCGCGTCGCGGACGTCGGCTCCGGAGCGGGACTGCCCGGCTTGGTGCTGGCCATCGCTCGCCCCGACGTGCACCTCACGCTCATCGAGCCGATGGAGCGGCGCGTGGACTGGTTGACGTCCGAGGCGGAACGTCTCGGCCTCGACAACGTCACGGTCGTCCGTGCACGTGCTGAGGACGTCGCCGACGACATCGTCGTCGACCAGGTGACGGCGCGTGCGGTGAGCGCACTGTCGAAGCTCATCCCGCTGACGGTGCCACTCGTCCGGTCTGGCGGCCAGCTCATCCTGATGAAGGGTGCGCGAGTCGACGAGGAGATCGAGAAGGCTCGGAAGGTCATCCTCCGAAAGCGTCTGGCGGACGTCGAAGTACTCGAGCTCGGAGTCGGTGTGGTCGAGGAGACCACGCGGGTCTTCCGGGCTACAGTTGACTGACGCTGCGGCTCGGGCCGGTTCATCCGGCCGCCAGTGGCTCCGCGTTCCACGTGAAACACCGAACCGGGGAAGAGGCACTCGTTGAGTTCATCGACCGATTACGACGCGTCGACACCGCTCGCGCGCGAGATCGCCGACCTGAACCGTCGTCGTCGCGCAATCGCGACGCAGCAGTTCCCGCTGCCCTCGAAGACGCGGGTGTTCACGGTCTCGAACCAGAAGGGTGGAGTCGGGAAGACCACCACCACGGTGAACCTCGCGGCCGCGTTGGCGCACGGCGGGGCACGCGTGCTCGTCATCGACCTCGACCCCCAGGGCAATGCCTCGACTGCGCTCGGCGTGAACCATCAGGCTGAGGTCGCGAGCATCTACGACGTGATCGTTGACGAGGCGCCGATCGCCGACACCGTGCAGCGCTCCCCCGAGTCGGACACGCTGTGGTGCGTGCCGGCGACGATCCACCTCGCCGGGGCCGAGATCGAGCTGGTGTCGCTCGTCGCCCGCGAGCAGCGGCTCCGGACTGCGCTCGACCAGTACCTCGAGTCCCTCGACGAGCCGTACCACTACGTCTTCATCGACTGCCCGCCCTCGCTGGGGCTTCTGACGATCAACGCGTTCGTCGCGGCGCAGGAGGTCCTGATCCCGATCCAGTGCGAGTACTACGCGCTGGAAGGTCTGAGCCAGTTGCTGCGGAACATCGAGCTGATCGAGCGGCACCTGAACCCGAACCTCCGCGTCTCGACGATCCTGCTCACCATGTACGACAGCCGGACGAACCTCTCGAACCAGGTCGCCGCGGATGTGCGTGAGCACTTCGGTGGCCAGGTGCTCGAGGCGGTCATTCCCCGCTCGGTTCGCGTCAGTGAGGCGCCGAGCTACGGGCAGAGCGTCGTCGCGTACGACGTCAACTCAACCGGATCGCTCTCCTACTTGGAGGCAGCAGCGGAGATCGCAGCACGAGGAGCACAGCACTGATGGCACCGAAGCGAACCGGACTCGGCCGAGGCATCGGCGCCCTCATCCCGACCGCGACCGAGCAGCAGGAGCGTCCGGTCGACGTCTTCTTCCCCACCGGTGGGTCCCCCTCGTCGGCCCCGACCGCCGAAGAGCTCGTCGCCGTGCCCGGAGCACGCCTGGCGAACCTGAACCCGCTCGACGTGATCCCGAACGCGCATCAGCCGCGCAAGGAGTTCCGCGAGGAGGAACTGCAGGAGCTCGTCCACTCCATCCGGGAGATCGGCGTGCTGCAGCCCATCGTCGTGCGCCCGATCGCCGGCGCCACGGGAGCGGAGCCGCAGTACGAACTCATCATGGGCGAGCGTCGGCTTCGCGCGACGAAGGAGCTCGGCCTCAGCACGATCCCCGCGATCGTCAAGGACACCCCGGACGACGCGATGCTCCGCGACGCCTTGCTGGAGAACCTGCATCGCGCGAACCTCAACCCGCTGGAAGAAGCCTCGGCCTACCAGCAACTCCTCGCGGACTTCGGCATCACCCAGGAGCAGCTCGCACAGCGAATCGGTCGCTCTCGGCCGCAGATCACCAACACGATCCGCCTGCTGCGCCTCCCCTCCCCCGTGCAGCGTCGGGTGGCGGCCGGAGTGCTGTCGGCCGGTCATGCTCGTGCGATCCTCGCAGCACCCGACGCCGAGGCGATGGAGTACCTCGCAGAGAAGATCGTGAACGAGGATCTCTCCGTGCGGGCCACCGAGGCGATCGCACAGCAGTTAGCGTCCAAGACGCCGGTGCAGCCCAAGGCGGAGCCCACGAAGCGTCAGGTGCACTTCAACGACCTCGCCGAACGGCTCGGTGACCGTCTCAACACTCGGGTGAAGATCGCGGTCGGTGCGCGGAAGAGTTCCGTGACGATCGACTTCGCGAACGGGGACGACCTCAACCGGATCCTCGGTGAGCTCGGCATTGACGACATCGCGGGCTGAGACAGCTGCGCTGCACAGCCCTGAACGGCGCTGTTCGCCGTTCTGCGCTGAGATCCGGGCCTCCGCTGTGTCGCAGGGCGGGTCACATTGAGTTCGGGCCGCAGCGCGCGACTCAGCGCGTCCTGCCACCGCTTGCCCGTCCGCGCGGGGCGAACAGCAGGACCGGTACGTTCCACGTGGAACATGGCAGCCTGATCGCATGACTGCATCTCCCATGCCCGAGCCGCTCTGGCGGGACGTCGTCGGCCGCCAGCTTCGCGAACGACGGCGCGGCCGGGGGTACACCCTGAAGCACGTGGCGCAGCGCGCCGGTGTCTCGCCGCAGTACCTCTCGGAGATCGAGCGGGGACGGAAGGAGCCTTCGTCGGAGATGATCGCCGCGGTGGCGGGCGCACTCGACACGTCTCTGCTGGATCTCACACTCGGTGCCGCGGACGACCTCCGTGCATCCCGGACGCCTGACAGCGTCGCACAGGTCCGAGCGGACTTCGCGCTGGCGGCCTGACCGTCACAGGCGCCGGGCAAGGACCTGGTCCAGGAGTCCGTACTCGCGGGCTTGCACCGCAGTGAACACGCGGTCGTGATCAGTGTCGGCT
>JAVHXX010000447.1 GCA_031119595.1 Patulibacter sp.
CGATGGCGACTATCGCGCCTACTACGAACGCCAATACGGCACCAAGATCAGCTGATCTCCGACCGGTCCGACCGGCACCCGCGGGGCCCGAAAGGGCCCCGTTTTGCAGGAATGAACAGGGGGAGCCGGTCGTGGTGGCGCCGGTTCGCCGCAAGATGTGTGAGTCTGATGCGCGTCATCTCACGCAGCGCAACCCCCGCGCCGCTGCGGTGTCCATAGAGAGTGTGATCGTTCTGAAGCACCTGTCCAAGGCGGCGCTCGCCGCCTGCCTCGCCATCGCCACGTTGGTCCCGGTGGCGCAAGCCTCCTCCACCCAGACCACCTTCTTCGAGGCCCCACGCGACCTCACCGCGCCCGGCTCCACGGATGCCTCGCGCACCGCGGCCTTCGCGGACTTCCAGACCCTCGGCGTCAAGGCGCTGCGCATCAACATGCCGTGGGCGGGCGTCGCCCCGACCCCCGACAGCGCCACGAAGCCCACCTTCGACGCGACCGATCCGGCCGCCTACAACTGGGGCAACTACGCCACCGTGATCGACGCGGCCAAGGCCAAGGGCTGGAAGGTCCTGATCTCGCTGTCGTCGCCGGTGCCGAAGTGGGCCACCGCCGCGCACACCGACTACGTCACCCGCCCCAGCGCCGACGAGTACAAGCTCTTCGCGACCGCGGCGTCGAAGCGCTTCGGCGGCCCGAGCGTGATCTGGTCGATCTGGAACGAGCCCAACCTCCCGACCTTCCTGATGCCGCAGGTGTCCGGTGGGAAGAACGTCTCCGGCACGATCTACCGCGGGCTGTACATCGCCGGCCGCGACGGCATCATCGCCGGCGGCCAGGCCTCGCCCACGGTGCTCTTCGGTGAGACGGCGCCGGTCGGCGGCTCGCACGACGGCCGCACCTACCCGCTGGCGTTCCTGCGCAGTGCGCTGTGCCTCACCACGAAGTACAAGCTCGACAAGTCCTGCGGCACGAAGCTCACGGTCTCCGGGATCGCCCACCACCCGTACCAGTTCAGCAACAGCGCCCTGAAGTCCGACGACGTCACCTACCGCAACCTCTCGAAGTTGCCGACGTTCCTCGACAAGGCTGCCAAGGGCGGCGCGATCCAGGCGAAGGCGCCGATCTACCTCACCGAGTTCGGCATCCAGAGCAAGCCGGACCGCCTCCTCGGCGTGTCACAGCAGAAGCAGCTCGAGCTCCGCGCCCGCGTCGAGCGAGAGGCCTACGCGAACACCCGCATCCGCGGCTTCTCGCAGTACCTCCTCACCGACGACAACAGCACCGGCACCTGCCTCTCGTGCTACGGCGGCTTCGAGACGGGCCTGCGGCTCGCCATCGGTGACAAGGCGAAGCTCTCGTTCAAGGCCTTCGAGCTGACCCTCGATGCCGAACCGTCGAGCAACAAGAACAGCAAGAAGGTCTCGCTGTGGGGCCTCGTGCGACCGGCGACCGGCGCCACGACCGTCGTCGTCGAGAAGCGCACCTCGAGCAAGGGCACGTTCAAGACCTGGAAGAAGGTCAAGACCAAGTCGAACGGCGCGTTCACGGTCAGCGATCCGACCGGCGGCACGAAGTCGCAGTACCGCTACCGCTGGACCAGCCCGACCGGCAAGCTCACCAGCCCGTTCGTCGACGTGATCCCGACCCCGAAGGCGTAGCGCGTGGCCGCAGCCGTGAGATCCACCGTGCGGGCGCTCGTCGCCGTCGGCCTGCTCCTCGGAGCGGCCGGCGCCATCGCGCAGCCCGCCGCGGCGAACTCGAAGCAGACGATGTTCTTCGAGGCGCCCCGGGATCTCACGGCCGCCGGCACCACCGACGCCGGCCGGGCGGCAGCCTTCAAGACGCTCACCTCCCTCGGGGTGCACGCCCTGCGCGTGAACCTGCGCTGGTACGACGTCGCCCCGGCCGCCGACCAGTCGGCGAAGCCCGCCTTCGACGCGACCGACCCGGCCGCGTATGCGTGGGGCGCCTACGCGGCCACGATCGACGCGGCGAAGAAGCTCGGCTGGACCGTCCTGATCTCGCCGTCGTCGCCCGCCCCCAAGTGGGCGACCGAGGCCGGGACTGACACGGTCACGCGCCCGAAGGCCGACGAGTTCAAGCTCTTCACGCAGGCGGTCGCGAAGCGGTTCGGCGGCGCGAACGTGCTCTATTCGATCTGGAACGAGCCCAATCTCGACACCTCGCTGAAGCCGCAGGTGGTCGGCGGCCAGTTCGTCGCCGGGCGGATCTACCGTGACCTCTTCGTCGCCGGTCGCGACGGCATCCGCACGGTCACCCCGGCGGCCAAGGTGCTGTTCGGGGAGCTCGCACCGAGCGGCCTCGTCGAGGGTCGCCAACGGCCGATCGACTTCCTCCGCGACGCCCTGTGCGTGAGCGGGAAGGGCGTGTTCGACAAGACCTGCGGCAAGCTCACCATCGACGGCGTCGCCGACCATCCGTACCGTTCGATCCCGGGCATCCCGAAGAGCACCGACGATGTCACCTACGCCGTGGTCCCGCGGCTGGCCCGCGCCCTCGACGACTTCGCGAAGGCCGGAGCGATCGGGGCGGAGGTGCCGATCTACCTCACCCAGTTCGGGATCCAGAGCTACCCCGACAAGATCTTCGGCGAGCCCGTCCAGGACCAGCTCGAGGAGCGGGCCCGGGCCGAGCGCATCGCCTATGGCAACCCGCGGGTGGTCGGGTTCTCGCAATACCTGCTCAGCGACGACGTGGCGACGGGGCCGGGCCAGTACGGCGGGTTCGAGTCGGGGCTGCTCCTCGCCGACGGCACCCCGAAGCGCACGCTCGACGCCTTCCGGCTCGTCATGGACGTCAGCCCGATCACGAAGGCCGAGTCGATCTGGGGGCTCGTGCGGCCGACGACGAAGGCCACGACGGTCACCATCCAGCGCAAGCTCGGGAAGAAGACGTGGGCCACCTTCAAGACCGTGAAGACCCGCGCGAACGGCACGTTCCTCGTCAAGGACAAGCTCCACAGCAAGGTCGAATACCGGTACCGCTGGAAGAGCCCGACCCTCGGAACGCTGACCAGTCCGGCCGTCGAGCCGTACGACCCCTCCTGAGCCGACCGCAGGATCGACGGCGCGACCGCGTGCCGCCCGAATCAATGATCTAGTCTGCTCGGATGCCCGGTCCCGTTCTCTGGCTGCTGCGACACGGCAAGGCTGCCGAACCGCTCGCCGACGGCGACGCCGCCCGCCCGCTGACCGAGCGCGGCGAGGCTCAGTCCGTAGAGGTCGGCCACCTCCTCAAGACGCTCGCGCCCACCCTGTCCGCGGTGATCACCAGCCCACGCGTCCGCGCCCTGCGGACCGCCGAGCTCGCGGTGCAGGCGCACGGCTCCGCGCCCGATCCGCTCATCTTCGACGAGCTCGGCGGGGACTACACCCTCGACGACCTCCTCGTGCTCACGTCTCCGTGGCTCGGGTTCGACGACGAGCCCGACGGCCCCGGCTCGATCGAGCGCGACGACCACGAACCCCCTGCAGTCCTCGTGGTCGGCCACAACCCGACGCTCACCGTGATCGCCCACCAGCTCACCGGTGACGAGCGCGGAATGAAGACGGGCACGATCGTCGGCGTCGACCTCGCATCGCGCGAGCTCGTCGCGCACATCACCCCCGACGCCTGATCCGGCGTCCCCCGATGTGCCACCCCGGGGCGCCATCTGGGCTCAAGGGACGGGCGATCGTCCCGATGAACCGGGTGTGTATGACGATTCGACCGAAGCCGCCCGCTCGCAGCCGTCGCCCGTAGCGCCGCCCGCTGCAGCTCCGTCCGCTGCGCCGCCGGCGCAGCCGGAGGCCGCGGCTCCACCGCCAGCCCTCATCGATCCGGCGAAGGTGACCGCGGTGCCGCTCGCCCCGACGGACGCCCATCAGGCCGCTCCGGCCGCGCACCCCGCGCACCCGGCCGAGCCGCACATCGCCGCCGCGCCGCAGGCGCCCGTCGCTCCGC
>JAVHXX010000448.1 GCA_031119595.1 Patulibacter sp.
GGGTAGGGCACGCCCGCGACCTGACTCGGCTTGGCCACGAGGTTGCAGAAGAACTGCACGATCACGATGCCGACGATCAGCGACACGAACACCTGCCAGGCGTTGATGCCGAGCGCGAACAGCGAACCGGCGGTGATGTACCCGCCGACCGAGTGCACGTCGCTCATCCAGAACGCGAAGATGTTGTAGGTCTTCCAGTTCTGGTTCTCGAGCGGGGCGAGGTCCTCGTTGGCAAGGCGCGGGTGGTAGCCCTTCTTCACCCAGCCGGCACCCGGCGGGTAGCCGGCCGCTTCGACGATGTCGCCGATCGGTTCGGGTTTGGCAACGGTTGTCATCGCAGTAGCACCTGGCCTCGCTCGCTCCGTCGGGGTGACCGCCGCTGGTCACCGTTCGCCGTACGTCGCTTCAGGCGGCGATGTTCGACCGATGCCGCCGATGCGCCACTAGCGCGATGGACAAGGATTGCAACGACCCTTTGGCCCTACGTCCAGAAGCCCAGCAAATACGCCTTTTCTGTGGATGCAATCGTTTTCATCTTTTGCAAAAGACGAGCTTCCGGGCGATCACGGATCTGCGCGATTCGCCCTGGTTCGCCCACGTGCGCGCGCGAGGGTGACGGAGCCCCCGCGACCGAGCGCTCGCGCTGCGGCGCAGGGTCGGCTCACCAGTGGTTCGCGCCGCTGCCGGGCGTGAGGCCGAGCAGCAGCCCGTGACCGTCGGCGGTCGTCGCGACCACCGCAGCGCGGCGCCCGGCACGGCTCGACGGGCCGTCGAGCGTGACGCCGGCGGCCTCCGGTGAGGCGTCGGGGTGCGTGCCCTTCGCCGTGCCGTCGCTCGTCCAGAGGACCGAGGACGCCGAGGGGCCGGGGCCGTCGAGGTAGAGGCGACCACCGACCGCGGCGAGCGAGCCGAACGGCCCCGGCGTGGTCGGCGCGGCGAGCCGCTCGGTGCCGCCGCGGGTCCCGTCGGTCCGCCAGAGGCCGGCGCCCTGACCAAGCTCCCGGGACGTCGTGAAGGCGATGCTCCGGCCGACGCGGACCACGTCGCCGAGCGCCTCGTCGTCGGTCGCGGCGCGGTACACGAGCCGGGTCCCGCCAGCCCTGCCGTCGGTCCGCCAGAGCGTGGTCGCGGCGCCGCTGCCGGCGAGGCCTGCTCCGGCCTCGGTCCGTGTCGCGACGTACGCCGCACCCTTCGGACCCGCCACGAACGTGGCGATGCCCCCGATCGTGCGGCGCCCCAGCGGATGCGTGCCGCGCCGCGTGCCGTCCGTGACCCACACCCGCGAGGTGGCGGCGCCCCGCGCCGACCCGAAGACGACGTGGCGGCCGAGACCGTGCAGATCCGTGTCGACGGACCGCGCCTCGGTCCGCGGGATCGGCCGTGTCCCCCGGCGGGTGCCGTCCGAGCGCCAGAGCACCGTGTCGACCCCGTCCTTCCTCGGGAACACGACCTCGGGCCCCATCGCGGCCCAGGTCGGCGCCGTGCCGATCTCGTCGCCCGGGAGCGTTTCGACCACGTGCACGGTGCCGCGGCGCAGGAACGCGAGCCGCTGGCGCAGATCGCCCGCGCCGGTGACGGCGAAGAACAGCCGGTCGCCGGCAACCACGAGATGCTCGACGGTGCCCGGTGGCAGGCGACTCGGCAGCGCGATCCGGCGGGCGCCGTGCGCGTCGGCGGTCCACAGTTCTGAGCCCTGACCCGCGGACGGGGGCGTGAGCACGAAGAAGAGCCGGGAGCCCAGCCGCACGACCTCGGTCGGTGCTTGCCCGTCCGCGAACGTCGCCACGGTGCGCGTCCCCGCCGAGGTGCCGTCGGTGGCGACCAGGTGCGGGTTGGTCCAGCGCGAACCGGTGGCGTCGTCCGGGTTTCCGAGTTCGGTGTCGCCCGCGAAGAGGAAGCCCGTGTCGCCGAGCGATGGCGCCGGCCGCGACGGACCGCCGACGGAACCGCGACCCAGATCGGCGACGAGCCGGGGCGCACCGCCCTCACCGACGCGCCAGAGCTCCTCCCCGGTGACGGGGTCGGCGCCGCGGAAGTAGACGATGCCACCGGCCACGCCGAAGCGGTCGCCGCCGAACTCCCCGCCGTGTCCGCCGGACGACGGCAGGGGCGGCACGGTCCCGAGCCGGGTGGTGGTCTCGGCGGTGCCCGCCGTCCGCCAGAGGTCGGCGCCGGACGCGAAGTACAGCGCGCCGCCCAGGACGACGAACGGCGACCCGGCCGGCGTGGGCGCGACGGGTGTGAGGCCGACGAGGGCGTCGGCACCGTCGTCGAGTCGATCGAGCCACCCGTCCTTCAGCACGTACAGCGCGCCGCCCATCGCCGTCGGCTGCGTGCCGGCGAGGGCCGGCAGGGCCATCGGGCCAGTGCCGGTGTCGCGGAACGCCGCGGCGTCGGTCGTGATGAAGGTCGCGGCGGGCGTCGAGACCACGTGAATGGACGTGGAGCCCGCCGGTCCCGGGGTCGCGTCGACGGCCAGGTGCGTGCCGGCGACCGTTCCGTCGGACACCCACGGCTCGTTGCCGTGGGCGTCGTCGGCGCGGACGAAGTACACGTGCGTGCCGACCGCGGTCAGGCTCAGGTCGAGGAAGGTGTCCAGGCGGAGCGTCGGGCCGCTCCCCGCCTCGGCGGTGAGGTTCGTGGCGACGCCGTCGACGTCGCGCCACAGCGTCGCCGTGAACAGGGCATCGCTGGTGAAGTAGACGGTGCCGGCGCTGTCGAAGGCGACCCGACCGATGCCGCGCTCCGGGACGGAGGTGATCGCGTGCGCGCTGCCGCCGACCGTGTCGATCCGGACCAGCGTGCGGGAGCCGAAGGCGGCGTCCCCGATCGCGAGCGCCGTCGGGGTTGCGGCGAGGATCGTCGGATCGAACGGCTCGGGACCCCACGCGGCGGTCCAGGCCCGGACCGTGCCGGCGGTGGTGCCGTCCGACCGCCACAGCGCGAAGCGATCGGCCGTGGTCGCCCGGGCCTTGAACCAGAGCGCCCCGCCCGACGCGGACAGCTGCGGCGGGGTGAACGTCTCCGGGTCCGTGGACGCGAACGTCTTCACGACGGTCGTACCCGCAGCGGTCCCATCGGTGCGCATGAGCGCGATCGCCGCGTAGTTCTGGAGCGTCTCGGGGTCGCCGCCGCCGGCGATCCCGGCGATGAAGTAGCCGACGCCGCCGAGGTCGACGACCGCGGACGGGCTCGCGCTGACGGTGTGCGGCGTGAGGGTGGTCAGGCGGGCGATGGACGTCGCCGTCGCGGGGCGGGTCGCCGCTGCGGCGCCGGCCGGGAACGCGGAGATCGAGCAGGCGCCGAGCATCGCGATCACGAGTGCGCGGAGGCAGGAGGGACCGACGGGCGGTCGGCGGAATCGGCGGGTGGGGAGCATGCGTCGGGCGGGTCGCAGGACAGGAGAGGGACCGCCGGGGGACACGGTGCGTGCTGGGTAGAGCACCGGCTGCCGAGCAAAGTTGCGCCAACCGCGCCGAAGCCTCGCAGGCGGGACCTCCCGCCCGGGTGGCCAATCGCGGCGGCGCGCGATTTGGACGGCTGTCCATACGGGCGGGGCCGCCCGCTCGCGACGATGACGCAATCGATTGTGCGCCGCCGCGCGCGGTCGCCCCACCCCACCCCGTGGATCCCGTGCCCCCATCACCCGACACCACTCCGGCCGCTCCCGAGCGCACCGTCATCGACGGCTGCGCGATCGCCACCGTCGATGCCGTCGGCACCGAAAACGCGGCCGGACAACTCGTGATCGTCGGCTCGCGGATCGCCGCGATCGGTGAGGGCCCGGCGCCGGACGAGGTCAAGGACGGCGCCACGGTGATCGACGGCCGCGGCCGGCTCGCCACGCCCGGGCTCGTCAACAGCCACCACCACCTCTACCAGTGGGCGACCCGCGGATTCGTCGCCGACGGCACGCTCTTCGAGTGGCTCACCGGCCTCTACCCGGTGTGGGAGCAGCT
>JAVHXX010000449.1 GCA_031119595.1 Patulibacter sp.
ACGCTGCGGGCCGGGACCGAGATCACGGTCATCAACAACCACTTCGCGTCGAAGTCGTCGATCGACGCGTGCCGGGTGCAGCAGGCGAACGCGGTCCGCACCGAGGCCGAGTCGCTGACGGCGGCCGGCAAGAAGGTGCTCGCGGTCGGTGACTGGAATGCCTTCGAGGACGAGCCCGCGCTCGTCGAGGCGCAGCAGGGCGGCACCCTCACGGACCTCTTCACCGAGGCGCCGGAGCAGAACCGCTACTCGTTCGAGTACCAGGGCCACCTGCAGACCATCGACCACGAACTCGTCAACGCGGACATGCACGGCATCGTCGCCGGGTTCGA
Organism: Patulibacter sp.; assembly: GCA_031119595.1. Classification (GTDB taxonomy): domain Bacteria; phylum Actinomycetota; class Thermoleophilia; order Solirubrobacterales; family Solirubrobacteraceae; genus JAGIBJ01. Next base: position 333 of record JAVHXX010000449.1, read on the forward strand.
GTACGCGCACATCAACAACGACTACGCCGAGGATTCGTCGCAGGGCCTGCACGTGTCGGACCACGACCCGTCGGTCGTGACGATCGACGCGGCCCCGGTGGTCACGCCGGCGCCGGGGATCACGACGACCACACCCGTGTTCCCCGCGCAGGCGGTCGGCACGATCAGCGCGTCGCAGACGGTCACCGTGACGAACTCCGGCACCCTGCCGCTGCACGTGAGCAGCGTGCGGGTGGTCGACGGCGACGACATCTCCGCGGACGACTTCCTCATCGCCGCGGACCAGTGCAGCGGCCAGGCGATCGGCGTCGGCGCGTCGTGCGCGGTGCGGGTGCGGTTCGCTCCCGGCCGTGAGGCGACGACCTCGACCGCGCAGCTCCTCATCGCGAGCGACGCGTCCGGCGTGAACGCCGCCGCGCTGACCGGCACGAGCACCGGTCTGCCGGCCGGGCCGAAGGGCGACACCGGCGCAACGGGCGCCGCAGGCGCCACGGGCGCTGCAGGCGCCACGGGCGCGACCGGGGCGAAGGGCGACACCGGTGCCGCGGGTGCCGCAGGCGCGACGGGCGCGAAGGGCGACACCGGCGCCACGGGCGCAACCGGTGTCACTGGTCCGCAGGGCGTCGCCGGAGCCAAGGGTGCAACCGGCGCGACGGGCGCGACCGGCCCGCAGGGTCCGGCCGGTGCCAAGGGCGCCACCGGCGCGACGGGTCCGCAGGGCCCGGCAGGCGGGATCACGATCATCCTGTCGCTCGGCGGGAAGAGCTCGATCACCGGGTTCTCGGCGCTGCGGCTGAAGGTCGGCAACCCCACCGCGAAGGCCGTGAAGCACGTGCGCGTGAAGGTGCTCCTGCCCAAGGCGCTGCGCGCCAAGGGCGACGCCTCCACGCACGTCGCGCAGATCCGCGCGGGCGGCTCCGCGAACGCGACCATCCCGGTCCGCGTGAACTCGCACGCCCACGGCACGTTCCACGTGAAGGTGAAGGTCACCGCCGGCGGACAGACCACGACGAAGACCGAGACGCTGCGCGTCTGAGGTCACCTCGGCCGCGTCTCGCGGCCGATCGCCCGAACCACCGGCCGAGGCCCGGACACCACGGTGGTGTCCGGGCCTCGGCCCGTCTGGGGGTCCGCCCTACGGAAGGATGTGGTCGGCCTGGCCGCCGTCGACGCGGAGCGCGCCACCGGTGGTCGCCGAGGCCTGCTCGGACGCGAGGTAGGTCGTCATGTTCGCGATCTCGGCGGGGTCGATGAGACGCTGGATGATCGAGGTCGGGCGATGCTCGGCGATGAACCGCTTCTCCGCCTCGTCCCACGGCACATCGGCGCCGATGAGGCTGGCGACGAAGGCCTCGACGCCCTCGGTGCGGGTCGGGCCGGCGATGACCGAGTTCACGGTGACGCCCGTGCCCGAGAGCGCCTTCGCGTACCCACGTGACACGCCGAGCAGCGCGGTCTTCGTGACCCCGTAGTGGACCATCTCGACCGGGATCACGACCGCGGATTCGCTCGCGATGAACTGCACCCGGCCCCAGCCGCGGTCGCGCATGCCCTGGGCGTAGTGACGCGTGAGCCGGATGCCGGAGAGCACGTTCACGTCCCAGAAGCGCTGCCACGTGTCGTCGTCGACGTCGAACACGTCCTGCGGGGCGAAGATTCCGAGGTTGTTCACGAGGATGTCGACCGCCGGCAGCGCCTCGAAGACGACTGCCGCGCCCTCTGCGGAGCCGACGTCGGCGGCGATGCCGCGCACCGCAGCACCGGGCTGCGCGTCGAGCACGGATGCCACGGCCGCGTCGACCCGTTCCTGGGTACGGCCGTTGAGCACGACCTCCGCGCCCGCCGCGGCGAGCCCCTTCACGATCGCGAGCCCGATGCCCTGGGTGGATCCGCTGACGAAGGCCGTGCGGCCGCTGAGGTCGATCTGCATGGGGCCGACGCTAGGACGGTCGCACGCCGCGCGACCACCGCTGCCGCTTGCCATTGGGTGAACACTCGCATGGGTCCCATCGGGTACCGGCTCCGCGGGCATACGGTCGGTCGATGTCCCGGCTCCGCGTCCTCCTCCCTGCCCTGATGGCGCTGTGCGCCGTCGGCGCGCTTCCGCCCGCCGCCGGTGCCGCACCAGCTGCGCAGGCGCCGAGCACCCCGCCGCCGGCCGCCGACCCTGGCCTGCGGGCCACGCCGACCGAGCCGACCACCTTGCCGACCGTCTGGGCGTGCTTTCCCGGGACCGCCGACGACCCGTGCGAGGCCTCGCAGCGGACCACCGTGCTCGCCTCCGGGCAGAAGCAGCTCCGGACGGTGTCACGGGTCGAGGACGACCCGCTCGCGGTCGATCCGCCCGTCGACTGCTTCTACGTCTACCCGACGGTGACGAGCGCACTCGGCAGCAACGCGCCGCGCCGCATCGACGCCGACGTGCGTGCCGTCATCGACGCCCAGGCGGCGCGCTTCTCGTCGCAGTGCCGCGTGTTCGCGCCGGTCTACCGACAGGCATCGATCGTGAGTGTGGGGCAGAGCGTGCTCACGAAGCAGACGCACACCTCGGCGGCCCAGGACCTCGCCTACAGCGACGTGCTCGGCGCGTGGCGCGATTACCTCGCACACGACAACCACGGTCGCGGCGTGATGCTGATCGGCCACTCGCAGGGCTCCGGCATGCTCATCCGCCTCATGACGCAGGAGATGGACGCCAATCCGGCGGAGCGGGCGCTACTCGTCGGCGCGATCCTGCCGGGGGCGAACCTCGCCGTGCTCAAGGGACAGCGCCTCGGCGGCAACTTCCAGACGATCCCGACCTGCGTCGCCGCCGGAGAGCCGGGCTGCATCACGGCCTTCTCGACCTACAACGCGCAGCCCAGCCAGGCGTCGTACTTCGGCCGGATCGGGGTGCTCAGCGCCGCGTTCGGTGGACCGCAGGGCAGCCAGTACGAGGTCGCGTGCACCAATCCCGCGATGCTCTCGGGCGACGACGGCGTGCTCCATCCGCTGCTGCGCTCCGCGCTGCAGCCGGGCGTCAACGGCCTGCTCGAAGCGACCTTCTGGAACGGCCTGCGGCCGACCGCCAAGACGCCCTGGGTGCAGCCAGGCGGCAGACTCACCACGGCCTGCGTGAGCGAGAACGGCGCGAACGTGCTCCGGCTCTCCGTCGGCCCGACCAACCTGCAGCCCGTCGCCCTCCCGACGGCCGAATGGGGCCTGCACATCGGCGAGATGGAACTCACCCTCGGCAACCTCGTGAACATCGTGCGCCTGCAGTCCCGGGCGTGGCTCGCGGCGCACGCGGACGGCGCCTGAGCCGCGGCCACCTCAGCGCAGGTCGTCGTGGTCGAGGTCGTCGAGCAGCGTCCGCACGGTGATCGCGCCGTCGTCGATCTGCAGCGCGCCGCCCGGCCAATAGGGGTGCGGCGGTGTCGCGCGCGAGAGCAGCATCGGTTCGTAGACCCAGCAGCCGGAGTTCCAGAACTCGCGGTCGCCGGGCTGCCAGGGCTCGAGGTCGTCGGCCGGAAGCGGGCCGACCCGGTGCAGGTGCCCGAACACGATCCGGCCCGCCGAGATGTCGAGCTGCGACGACACCGCCTCCATCGAGGGCAGCCCGGC
>JAVHXX010000014.1 GCA_031119595.1 Patulibacter sp.
CGCACCTGCACGTGCTCGACCGCGGCCTGCGCCCCGTGCCGCTCGGCGCCACCGACTGACGGCCGAACGGGCGTGCCGCCTCGGGTGTGCTCCGACCGATCGACCGGCCGACCGGCCGGGCCCGCCCGTCACGGACATCGCAACCCGCGCGGTCGGCGAGGGTTCGGACGGTGGTGCGCAGCTCGAGGCTCCTGGGACTGAAAACGGCCGCGGCCCTCGCCGCCGCGGCACTGGCCGCAGGAGGTCTCCCCGGCGTCGCGGCCGCGCGTCCCAGGACCCACGTCGCCACCTGCGACGAGGCGCCGGGGGTCACGGTCCGCGCCAGTGCCGCGTGGCGGATCTTCCGCGTGCACGCCGGCGAGATCACCGACCCCGGCGCGCTATGGGCCTGTCGTCGCGGGCCGTCGCCCACGACCAGGTTCGCCCTGATCGATCCGAACATCATCGGCGTGACCCGGATCGCCGGAGATCTGGTCGGCGCCTACAACTCGGGCCGGTACAACCCGGAGGCGTACGTCCTCGATCTGTCGACGCTGCGCATCCGCACCATCTACGACGCGACCACGCTCCTCGACGCGCCGGGGCTCACGGCCTCCGGCGCGATCCTGACCGGGGGCTACGCCCCCGGGACGGCACCGACCTCGTCACCGCGGCCCACGCCGGTCTTCCAGACGACCATCGACGACGCGGAGGGCTTGCGGGTCTTCACGGCAGCGACGGGATCGGCCGACGGAGCCGCGCCGGCCGATGCGGTCGCGGTTGCCGATGCGGGCGGGGCGACCGGGGACGTCGTCTACGGGACGGGGCCCGGTGGGCAGGTCGTGACGACCGTCGCCCACGGGCCGGTCGCGGCCGCCGCGCTCGGATCCGTCGATCAGGAGAGCCGCTGGGTCCGGAAGATCTGGCGGGTGCGCTCCACCCCGGGCGTTCGCACCACCATCCTCGCCGGCGCCGGCTACCGCCTGGTCGCGCGCGCGGCCCGGCGCGGTCACCACGCGTCGCTCACGCTCCGGCTCCCTGCGCCCGAGGTCGTCGCCGGCAAGCACGTCGACCTCGTCGCGCGCCTCGCCCCCGGCTCGGAAGCGGACGTTCGCGTGGTCGACGGGATCGTCATCGGGCGGTTCGCCGACGACCCCGGCGAGCTCCGCGCCCGGCTGCCGGTCGATGCGGCGGGGACCCCGACATACCGGTTCGACCTCCCGGCACCTGCACGGGACGTGCCCGGTGCGACGACCTCCGGTGTGGACGGCTCCGTCGCCATCGCCACCGCGGACGCGATCACGATCGCCTTCCTCGACGGCCCGCGCCGGACCTGGACGATCCGCACGCTGCCGGTGGCCGGCGCCTCGCAGCTCGCGACGTGGGACATCGCGGACGGGATGTACGCGCACGGCGTCTACTGGACGGCTGCCGATGGAACCGTGGGGAGGTACGCCTTCGCGACGAGCGGGCGGTGACCGCGCCCGGCGCCTCGGCCCGGAATCAGCGGTAGTGCAGCCCGACGCGCGGCACGTGCGTCCACGGGGCGATGTGCGGCGAGCGGACGAGCTGTGGGCCGACCGCGAGGCGGCCGCGGCCGGCGGCGAGCGCGGACCGTGACGGCGACACCGTCCCGCGGAACACGCACGCGTGGCCGTTCCAGCGCACACGCGTACGGAACCGGTGCAGCACGCGGTTGCCGCCGTAGCGCGTGAGGGTGAGCGCGACGGAGCCGGAGCAGTACCGCGGCGCGTCGGCCGGAAGCAGGCCGTCGGGGTAGATCGTGCCGGTGATGGTCCAGCGGTAGGGCGCGCGGGTGATCCGGCGCGGCGTGGCCCGGGCCGCGAGGGTGGAGGCGACGGGGTCGATCTGGCCGGGGTCCACGACCGGGTGCGTCCCGGCGGGCGTGCCGTCGGAGCGCCACAGCACCGCGGGCCGGCCATCGAACACCGAGGAGGAGAACCAGAGGTCGTTCCCCACGAGGAAGGGCTGGTCGAATGTCGGCTCCGGGCCGGCCTTCTCGTTGAACGGCAGGGCGACCGTGCCGAGGATGGTCGGGCTTCCGGCCGCGTCGATCGAGCGCAGCGTCGTGCCGGAGAACGCGAACCGGGTGCCGGGCACGACGAGGACCCCGTTCTCGTCGAAGCCTGCACCGGTCGGGTGCTCGGCCACGGTGCTCCCCGCCGGGACCCGAAGGCGTACCGGCGTGGCATACGTGCCGCCCTTCAGCCAGAGCGCGTCATCCGAGAAGCCGACCCCGCCGTCGGTCCCGTTGCGCAGGACTCGGACCGGCACGCCACCGTCGGTGACCGGCGTCGCGGAACCGTCGGCACCGAGCAGGTACGGGGTCGGCTCGCCGGTGCCGTCGCCCGCGAGCACGTACATCGACCCGCCGACAGGCAGGAACCCGGAGAGGGTGCTGGAGGCACTCCCGGGGGTGAGGTCGGCGATCCGATGGGTGCCCGCCGGGGTGCCGTCGGAGAGCCACGGCTCGTCGCCGAGGGCGTCGTTGCCGGCGAAGAACAGGGTGTTCCCGATCGTGGCGACCGTGCCGAGGGACAGGCTCCCGCCGACGGTCCCGAGCCGGACCGCGTCGCCGGTCGGTGGCACGTGCCACAGGCCGCGGTCCTCGAGGAAGAGGCCGCCGTCGGCCGACGCGGCGATCGGCGTGATCGGGTACGCCAGCGCCGGCAGGCCGCCGCCGACGGGCGTGATCGCCCCGGTGTCGCGATCGACGCGGTAGAGCATCGCTTGGTGGGCGAGGCCGTACCCGGCCTGCACGTAGAGCTGGCTCCCGGCGACGATCGGCGGGCCGGCGTAGAGGCGGCGCTTCGGCTTCGCGGCCGCGCGCCTCGACGTCGCCACGCGCTGCGCGGCGATCGCCGCGATCGTCCCGGCCGCAGTGCCGTCGCTGCGGTAGAGCACGTCGGCGTGGCCACCCCGGAGCGTGGTGGTGAACACGAGCGCGTCACCGTCGACGGCGAGTCCCTGGATCCGGGAAGGGTCCGACGACGAAGCGCGCAGCGCGAGGTGCGTGCCGGCCGGGGTGCCGTCGGTGCGGTAGAGGCCGCTGCCGTCGACGAAGTACGACGCGCCGTGGAACGCGACGACGCGGGGCTGGATCGGCGCGAGGAGCGTCAGGTCGGCGTGCGCGACGCCCGGCAGGGCGAGCACAGCGGCGGCGGCCACCACCGAGGCGAGGCGGAACATGCGACCGACCCTATGCACCGGTCCGTCGCGCATCGCGCGGCGGCGGCGCGCGCGGGTGGTCATGGCGATCGCCCGGCGGTGACCTCGGAGGTCATGCCGGCCGCGCGACTCAGCCGCGGCGCACGAAATCCCGGATGAGGTGCCAGGTCGCCACGGGCGCCTCCTCCGGCGCGAAGTGGCCGGCGCCGGGGATGCGGGCGTCGGTGACGTGCTCGAGGCCGGCGGCGTGGAACCCGGCGACGTACTCGTCCATGTCGCCGCCCTCGTGCTCGCCGCGGAGGTACAGCAGCGGCGTGGTGACCTTCGGCGGGTGGTCGCCCGGGGCGTTGTGGGCGGCGTCGGCCGGGAAGGCGCGATACCAGTCGAAGCCGGCCTTCAGCGACGCCGGGCTCGAGTACGCACCGACGTGCGCCGAGCGCAACTCGGGCGTGATCGCCTCGGGGACGGCGGAGACCGCCGACCAGAAGTAGTCGAAGTACTCGTCGACGCGGCCCTCGACGAGCCGCTCCGGCAGCTCCGGGATCGCGTGGAACGCGAAGTGCCAGACGTACGGATTCGCGCGCACGGCCTCCCACGGACCGATGCCCGGGATGACGACGTCCATGATCACCGCCCGCGCGAGCTCGTCGCCGTGGTCGACGAGATAGGGGTGGACGACCATGCCGCCGGCGTCGTGGCCCACGAGCGTGGGGCGTGCGACGTGGATGTCCGCGAGCACCTCGCGGAGCACCTCGACGACGGCGCTCTTCGTGCCGTCGGTCGCGGCGGTGGTCGAGTGGCCGATCCCGGGGAGGTCGAGGGCGATCGCGCGGTACCCGTCGGCGATGGCGAGTTCCATGACGGTCTCCCAGGCCCGCCAGCTCTCCGGCCAGCCGTGGAGGAACACGACCGGATCACCACGAGGATCACCGCCGGAGACCACGTGGACGACGCCGGCCGACGTGCGGACGTCGAGTGTCGAGAGCGTGCCCGAACCCATGGATCCACCCTCGCACCGGGGTCGCGGCGCTGACCGGTCGCGCCCGGACGCCGAGAGGCCGTCGAGATACCCGTTCGGGGCGCCTCGCGCCGGGACCGGGGAAAAGAGGAGCGGTCCGGTGTTAATTTCGGCGGACCACCCGATCGACCCGAACTCGCACCCGAGCCCGAGAGGCCAGGCCATGCCCACCGATCCGACGACCGACCCGATCAAGTTCGCCTACTGGGTGCCCAACGTGAGCGGCGGCCTCGTGGTGTCGACCATCGAGCAGCGCACCGACTGGTCGTTCGACTACAACCGCAAGCTCGCGCGTATCGCCGAACGGGCCGGCTTCGAGTACGCCCTCAGCCAGGTCCGGTACACCGCCAGCTACGGCGCGGAATACCAGCACGAGTCGACCTCCTTCTCGCTCGCGCTGCTCCTCGCGACGGAGAAGCTCAAGCTCATCGCCGCCGTGCATCCCGGTCTGTGGCAGCCCGGCGTGCTCGCGAAGTGGCTCGCCACCGCCGACCACCTCAGCGGCGGGCGGGTCGCGGTGAACGTCGTCTCCGGGTGGTTCAAGGACGAGTTCCGGCAGCTCGGCGAGCCGTGGCTCGAGCACGACGAGCGCTACCGCCGTTCCGCGGAGTTCATCCAGGCGCTGCGCGAGATCTGGACCAGCGACGACGCCCAGCTCGCCGGCGACTTCTACCGCGTCCGCGACTTCAACCTCAAGCCGAAGCCGCTCGACCTGCCGGGCCGACCGCACCCGGAGATCTTCCAGGGCGGCAACTCCACGGCCGCGCGCGGCAACGGCGGCCGCTACGCCGACTGGTACTTCAGCAACGGCAAGACGTTCGAGGGCGTGCAGGAGCAGGTCGCCGACCTGCGCGAGATCGCCGGCGCCGCGGGCCGGTCGGCGCCCCCGAAGTTCGGCCTGAACGGCTTCATCATCGTCCGTGACACGCAGCAGGAGGCCGAGGACCAGCTCCGCGAGATCATCGCCAAGGCGCACGTCGAGGCCGTCGAGGGCTTCGGCTCCGCGGTGCAGCAGGCAGGCCCGTCGACGGGCGACAAGACCGGCATGTGGGCCGACTCCACGTTCGAGGACCTCGTCCAGTACAACGACGGCTTCCGCACCCAGCTGATCGGCACGCCCGAGTCGGTCGCGCGACGCATCGTGGAGTACCGCAAGATCGGCGTCGACCTGATCCTCGGCGGCTTCCTGCACTTCCAGGAGGAGGTCGAGGCGTTCGGCCGGGACGTCCTCCCGATCGTGCGCGAGCTCGAGATCGAAGCCGGCCTCGACCCCGCCGCCGTGCCGGATCCGCTCGAGGGCCTCACCGAGGACGGTCCGGTGATCCACGCCCATGGGTGAGGGCGCGCTCGCCGCGGCCGGGCAGCCACCGCTGCGCGGGTCCGGGATCGACCCGGACGCCGGCCTCGTGCCGGTGCTGCGCACCCACGCCGACGCGGTCGCCGCGGCACACGAGTACGCCGAGGCGATCCGTCCCGGCACGGCCGAGCGTGAGCGGGCGGGCGGCGTGCCGTGGACCGAGCTGGAGCGGCTCGGGCGCAGCGGCCTGACCGCGATCGGGGTGCCGTCGGCGTACGACGGTCCCGAGCTGGGCTTCTCGACCATCGCCGAGGTCGTGCGGGTGATCGCGGCGGTCGACCCGGCGATCGCGCAACAGCTCCAGCCGAACTTCATGTTCTCGCTGCTGCTCTGGGAGCTCGGCCATGCCGACGGCGCGGCGCGCATCGCCCAGGTGCTGCTGAGTGGTGGGCGCGTGGCGAACGCCGCCGCCGAGCGGGGCGGCGCGCACGCCCAGGATCTCCGTACGCGCCTGCTCCGTGCCCCGGACGGGACCCTGCGGCTGCACGGCACGAAGTACTACTGCACGGGCGCGATCTCCTCGGACTGGATCGCGGTCACGGCGATCGACGACTCCCCGGACGAGCGCCAGCAGCTCGTGTTCGTGGCGCGCGGCGCGGCGGGTGTCGAGCTCGATGACGACTGGGCCGCCATGGGGCAGCGCAACACGGTCAGCGGGACGAGCCGCTTCACCGACGTGCTCGTCGACCCGGCGCTCGCGGTGCCGTACTGGCAGGCGTTCGCCGACCCGCAGGCGATCGGCGCCCGCGGACAGTCGATCCACGCGGCGATCGAGGTCGGGATCGCCGGCGGCGCGCTGCGCGATGCCGGCGAGTTCCTGCGCGAGAAGTCACGGCCATTCTTCGAGGCGGCGCGTGGCGGTTGGGCCGAGCGGGCCGCCGACGACCCGCACACGATCTACCGGTTCGGCCAGCTCTCGACGAAGGTCGCAGCCGCCGAGGCGCTCCTCCGCGACGCGACCGCCGTGGTCGACCGCACGCCGACCCGTCCGGCCGACCCGGACGAGGCCGCCGCTGCGTCGGTCGCGGTGGCGCGCGCGAAGGCGTTCGGGAGCGAGGTCGCCGTCGAGGTGGCCAGCGAACTCTTCGCGATCACGGGGACGTCCGCCACCGACGAGAAGTACAACCTGAACCGCCACTGGCGCAATGCGCGCACGCACTCCGTCCACGACCCGGTCTCCTGGAAGTACCACCACATCGGCGCCTACGACGTGAGCGGCACGCTCCCGCCGAGCCACGGCCAGCTCTAGGCGCTCCGGCGGGCTCGTAGCCTGCCCGGTGTGAGCGACGCCCTCGAGAGCACGGCCGGCGGGCTGTTCCCCCGGGACCGCCACGTGCTCGCGCCCGGCGCGGTGCACCTGCCGGACTGGCTCGACCTCGCGGAGCAGCAGCACCTCGTGAAGGCGTGCCGCGAATGGGCCCGCGGGCCCGTGCCGATGTGGTCGCCGACGACGCCGGGCGGTGGCCGCATGAGCGTGAAGACGGTGTCGCTCGGGTGGTACTGGCTGCCCTACCGCTATTCACGCACCGCCGACGACCGTGGCGGCGGGCGCGTGCTCGACGTGCCGGACTGGGTGGTCGCGCTCGGCAAGCGGGCCGTCGCGGAGGCCTACGAGGACCCGGCCGCCGGCGAGGCGTTCGCTCCCGACGCCGCCCTCGTGAACTTCTACGACGCCGACGCGACCATGGGCATGCACGTCGACCAGGAGGAGATCGCCGTCGGCGCGCCGGTCGTGTCGATCAGCCTCGGCAACCGCTGCCGCTTCCGGTTCGGCAACACCCAGACGAAGTCCAAGCCCTACACCGACATCGAACTCGTCTCCGGCGACCTGTTCGTGTTCGGCGGGCCGTCGCGGTTCGCGTACCACGGCGTCCCGAAGACCTTCCCCGGCACCGCCGACCCCGCGACCGGCATCACCACCGGCCGCCTCAACATCACCATCCGCCAGACGGGCATGACCGACTGAGCTCCGCCCCGAGCGTCGAGGTGCCCGGGCGGCGTGGGGCGGGGGAGATCGCGGTCGTGTTTCGACCGCCATCTCCCCGGCCTGCCCCCGGCGCGCTCAGGCGTCGGCGGTGGGCGGCGCGCCCAGCGCAGCTGCCGGAGCCGGGCGGGCGACCCACCGCAGCGCTGCCACACCGAGCACGAGCGCCGTCGCCGCGGAGACGACGAAGACCGTCGGCGGATCGGTCACCGCGGCGAGGCCGCCGGCGATCACGTAGGCGACGAGGAACGCTGCGGATTCGAGCGCATCCTTGAACCCGTACACACGGCCCTGCACCCCTTGGGGCACGAGGGTCGCGAGGAGCCGGTCCTCGGTGGTGATGAACAGCCCCGCGAAGAGCCCGCTCACCGCGAACAGCACGCCGGCGACGCCGACCGACCCGGCGGCGGCGGTCAACCCGACGGTCCCGACCGACCCGGCGCCGGCGACGAACATGAGCGACAGGCGCGTCCTCGCGAGTGCGGATCCGACGGTGGCGCCGGCACCGAACAGCGCCACGAGGAGCGCGAACGCGGCGTCGTCGCCGCCGAGGGTGTCGCGGACGAGCAGCGGTTCGGCGACGTTGATCATCGCGAACGCGAACGTCGCCCCGACCCCTGCGACGAACACCGCCGGCACCGACCCGAGCGAGCCGAGGAGGCGCACCGTCCCGCGCAGCCCATCCGGGTGTGCGACGTCCTCGTCGCCTTCTTCGGCCTCCGCGGGCGCGCGGTCGAGCGGCAGGCGTGCGAGGACCATCGCCGACACGAGGAACGTGGCGGCGTTCACGAGGAGCACCGTCGACGGGCCGCCGGCGAGCAGGATCGCGCCGGCCAGCAGCGGCCCGGCGGTCCCCGCGACGCTGCCGGTGAACGAGAGCGCGCCCATGGCCCCGCCGATCCCGTCCTCGTCGGTGAGCGACGGGATCGCGGAACGGCTCGCGGGCCGGAAGACGGTCTGGCCGACGCTCGCGACCGTCGCGAGCACGAGGGTGACGGTGATCGACGGCGAGAAGGCCAGGCCGGCGTAGGCCGCGCAGCGCACCACGTCGGTCGCCACGACGAGCGTGCGCCGCGACCCCCGGTCGGCGAGCGCGCCGGCCGCGCTCGCGAGCAGCAGACCGGGCAGGAACTCGGCGATGAGCAGTCCCGTGATCGCCCACCCCGACTTCGTCTGCTCGTAGGCGAGGAGCAGCAGGGCCACGTACGCCATCTCGTTGCCGAGCGACGACTGGAAGCTCGTGACGAGGAAGGCCCGCAGGGGGCGTGGGAACCGGGCGAGTCCCCGGCCGGGGGATGAGGGCGTGGTATCGGTCATGGCGGTGAGAGCGCGGCCGGGTGGCCTACGCCATGAGCCCTTCGTCGCCGACGCAGTCCTGCGGGAAGTAGCCGTGGCGCTCCCAGTCGGCGGCGCGTGCGGCGGCATGCTCGACGGACGTCTTCGTGTCGTAGCCGAGCCGGTACAGGCGGTTCTGCTTGTCCTCGAGGGTGTAGCGCTCGGGCCAGACCAGGCCGAGGCGGCCGTGGAGCCACTTGCGGTCGTCGACGAGGTAGCCCTGACCCGGCTGCATCTCGTGGGCGAGGCAGAGGTCGGAGAGGGTCCAGGCGATGTCGTCCGACCACGGGCGGTCGTCGTAGAGCCAGGCGTTGAACTGCATGTAGAGGTCGCAGACGCCGGCGTCGTCGACGGCGCGGCGCATCTGCGCCAGGCCCTCGTCGGGGATGCCGCTCGCGGCGATCGCCGGCCACGCGTCGTCCATCCGGACCATCGTCGAGACGCCCTGGCCGGCCGGCTGCACGTTGAAGACGTTGAGGAGCATCGTCGTGACCCACATGTCGGTGTGCGGCGGGAAGATCTCGTCGTGGCCCGCGCCGTGGGTCTCGATCACGTGTGCGGCGAGGCGTTCGCCGCCGCCGAGGTCGACCATCGCGGCCCGCAGGAACGCGAACAGGTGCTTCATTCCGTAGCCGCCGGCGGGGCCGATCATCGACTGGGTCACGATCGCGCCGTCGAGGTCGCCCGGGAGGTCGTAGGCGTGGAGCGCCTGCGCGAAGTGCAGCAGCTCGCGGCGCACGCCTGCATCCGGGATGGCCTCGGGGCGGACGTGCATCGTGCAGGTCTCGGGTTTGCCGACGAACGGGAGGAACGGGTCGGCCGGATCGGCGCCCTCCGGCACCCGGTCGGCACGGGGACGACCGTAGTTGAGCTTCAGGATCGGTCCCATGTCCGGGACGAGCTCGACGAACCGCTCCATCGCGGGGCGCCACTCGGGCCCGATGGCGATGTGCGGCAGGGCCAGCGGGGTGTCCGGTTCGACCTCGATGAACGCCGCGGGGAGCGCGGCGTCCGGAGCAGCGGTCGGAGGCGTGAGGGTCTGGTCGGGTGAGGTCGGCATCGGTGGCGTGGGCAGGGTCGTGGCGTCGCGGTGGGCGGCGCCGGAAGGGCAGTGCGCTCGGAGGTGGGGCGTGGTGCGGCTCGGCCGCGGGGTGGGGTCACGATGGCCCCAGGCTCGCCGGTCGCCGTGGGACACGGCGGGCCCGGGGCCATCGTCGGTTCGTCGCGGGTGGATCGCTGGGATCCGGCCGCTGTGACCTACTTGCGCCAGGGCATCTTCATGGTGGTTCCCTCCTCTCGGACGTTGGTGACCGGCGCATGGTTGCACGGTGTCGACCCAGCGAAAAGAGCCCTGAATCACTTGAATTCTGCGTACGACCCGCTACGAAGCGGTGTGGCGGAATTCGCAGTCCGCCAGGCGCGGTCACCGTATCCGACTCGATACGACGCGTCACGTCGGCAAATGTGAATTCGGCGGATCGCGGATTCCGCCCCCGACCGGTGTGTGTGATCGCGCCACATCGGACCATCTACGCTGCGAGTCGATGCCCGAGCGCGACTCCCGAACCGCCCGTTCCGAGCCGGCGGAAGGCCTTCCGGACGTCCCGCGCACCGCGCTCCCGGGCGCCGCCACGATCGGCGAGGACGGCGTCGGCCGGTGCCCGTGGGGCGCGGCCGAAGGCCTCTACCGCGACTACCACGACACCGAGTGGGGCGTGACGGTGCGCGGCGACCAGGCGCTCTTCGAACGGCTCACGCTCGAGGCGTTCCAGTCGGGCCTCGCGTGGATCACGATCCTGCGTAAGCGGCCCGCGTTCCGGGCGGCGTTCGCGGACTTCGACCCGGACCTCGTGGCGGCGTTCACCGAGGACGACTACGACCGGCTCATGGCCGACGCCGGCATCGTCCGCAACAGGCTCAAGATCCGGGCGGCGATCACGAACGCGCAGGCCGTGGTGGCGCTGCGCGAGCGCGGTGGAAGCCTCGACGAACTCATCTGGCGGCACGTGCCGAGCGAACCGGTCGAGGCCCACACGATGGCCGAGCTGCCGACGCAGACGGCCGAGTCGAAGGCCCTCACGAAGGCGCTGAAGGCGGAAGGCTTCGTGTTCGTGGGGCCGACCACGGCCTACGCCCTCATGACGGCGGTCGGGCTCGTCGACGCGCACCTGATCGGGTGCCACCGCCACGGCCAGGTCGGGCCGGCCGTGGCCTGAGTCGGACCTGGTCGGCGCCGCGGTTTCTTGGCATCATCCGCGCCGCGCCGAAGCGCACCGCCCGATTCCGCCCGAAAGGCGCCACCCACCCATGCCGAAGCCCACGTTCCTCGCGGCCGCCGCCGCCCTCGCGCTCGCCGTCGCCCTGCCCGCGACCGCCTCCGCCAAGTCCGACGGCTCCACGCCGGCGAAGGCCGACGTCGTCACCGCCGTGACCACCATCCCCGCCACGACCTACGACGCGGTCGGCGCCGGCCCGGCGTTCGACAAGGACTTCGTGCTCAAGCCGCTCAAGGGCGCGGCAGCGCCGGCCGGCAAGGTCGACGTCCTCTCCTTCAACTTCGCCTGGTGCCCCCACTGCGCCGCGAACTCGTGGCCGCTCGCTGCGGCCCTGAGCCGCTTCGGCACGCTCAGCGGCCTGCGCCAGATCGACACCGGCACGTACTTCGCCAAGGTCGTCAAGGCGAAGCCCGGCTTCTCGCACACGAAGGGCCTGAGCTTCTCGAAGGCCACCCTCGACAGCCCGTACCTCACGTTCTCGCCGGTCGTCGCCTACAACCTCAAGGGCAAGCTGATCCAGCGTCCGACGAAGGACCAGCTGAAGCGCCTGCAGTCGGTGGAGAAGCAGCTCGGTGCGCCGACGGTCGTGATCGGCTCCGGCTACGGCGCCGTCGGCGCGACCTTCGGGCCGGACGTGCTCACCGGCAAGTCCGCGTCGACGATCGCGGGCGGCCTCGCCGATCCCACGAACCCGCTCACGCAGAAGATCCTCGGCGAGGCGAACCTCCTCACCGCCGCGATCTGCACGCAGACCGCGCAGCAGCCGGCCGCCGTGTGCGCGAGCGCCGGCGTCACCGCCGCCGCGGCGCGTCTGGTCTAGCACCGGCGCCGTTCCGTCCCGGGAGGCTGTCGCTGCGAAGGGCCGTTTCTGGTGTTCGTGGCGACAGCCCGGCGCGGGCGCCGCGGCGGCCCTCGGTTGCGGCCCGTCCCTCAGCGCGCGCCCGGGCCCTGCCGGGCCACGAGCTCGACGATGTCGGCGTAGTTGCGGTCGGGCGCGGGCATCACCATCTCGGGGACCTCGCGCACCACGCGCGGTGCGATCGGGTTGCCGACCCAGCGGACCCACGTCGCGAAGAGGCTCAGGGCCACGCCGCGGCCCGGCACGGGCGTGAATTCGAACTGGCGGCGCAGGTCCGGCGGGAGCGAGTCGACCGTCATCTGGTTCACGAGCTCCTTCGCGGCGAGCAGCCAGGTCGGGAGCGGCGGATTGAGGATCACCTTGCGGGCGAGGTCGCGCGCTTCGGGCGTGACGACGAGCTGGCCGGAGCCGAGCATGCCCTCGATGTAGTGCTCGAAGATCTCGTGGCTGCTCGGCATGTCGAACGGGCCGAGACCGAAGATGTCGCCCACGCGGCGCCACTCCTGCCAGAGCTCCTCCCGCTCGACCGGGCTCAGCGGCCGCACGTACTTCTCGAACGCCCGGTACGAGGAGTCGATGAAGGCCGCGAGGATCCAGAGGAGGAGATCGGGGTCGTCGCCGCGGAAGGGCGTGCCCGCGGGGAAGATGCCGACCGACTCGGCGGTGACGCCGCTCACCCGCGCGTGCATGTCGCCGACGATCTGCCGGACCTCCTCGGCCTGGCGCTCGGTCCCGAAGATGACGGTGTTGACCGCCAGGGCGGTGCGGGCGAGCCTCGGATGGGGGTCGTCGAGGGAGGCGCTGTGGCTGAAGAACCCGACGAACGCGACCGGGTGCGCGGCCTGCATGAAGAGCGCGCGGGCACCCGAGAGCGCGACGACGCGCTCCCGCTGGACCTCGCGGATCAGCGACCCCTCGGGGAAGAACGGACGGTCGAGCTTGCCCGCGCGCTTGCGGGCGCGGCGCTCGACCGGTGGCCGTGACGCTTCCGTCACGCGGCTTCGGGACCGGTCGGGGGCCGCATGCTGCGCTGCTGCTCGAGGAGGCGCCGCACCTGGCTGGTGCGGGCGGCCATGATCGAGCCGGCATCGTCGTCGGTCACGGCGACGTGCTTGCGCTGGCGCCGCTCCTGCACGAGTCGCTGGACCTGCTCGAAGGGAATGAGCTCTGCGCTGTGTTGCGAATTGGTCATTCGGGGCTTGCCTTCGGTCCTGCGTGGCATGTGGTCGGAAACGAATCCGGTCGACCTGGGTAGTCGGACGCGGGCGGCGGAACTTCAGCGGTCGCCTTCACCTACGCACGGGATACGCTGGCCAGACCAATGCCAGCTCAGGTTTACACGGGAAAGGACTGCGTGTGCCAATTCCGCCTGGGCAAATGCGACCAGTCCTGCGTGCGCGACATGCTCGCGACCCCGTTCTACGTGGCCTGCCTGCGTCTCACGAACCGCTCCTGCCTGGTCGTGGGCGGCGGTGAGATCGGCCTCGAGAAGGTCGAGGGGCTGCTCGCCTGCGACGGCCGTGTCACCGTCGTGGCGCCGCAGCTCGGACCGGAGCTCGAGGAGCTGGCGCGCGAAGGATCGATCGAGCACCTCGCGCGTGACTACGAACCGACCGATCTCGTCGGCCGGTTCCTCGTGATCGCCTGCACGGACGACACCGAGGTCAACATCCGCGTCTACGACGACGCCGAGCGCCGCGCGATGCTCGTGAACGTCGTCGACGTGCCGCCGCTCTGCAACTTCATCCTGCCCGCGATCCTGCGGACGGGACCCCTGGCGATCGCGATCTCGACGGCCGGTGCGTCGCCGGCGCTCGCCAAGCGCATGAAGCGCGAGATCGCCGAGCACTTCGGGGAGGAGTACGCCCGCCTGGCCGTGCTCCTCAACGACGTGCGCGGCTGGGCGAAGGCCACACTCCCCACCTACCAGGACCGCAAGGCGTTCTTCGAAGGGATCGTCGACGGCTCCCCGGATCCGGTCGCGCTGCTCCGCGCCGATCGCACCGACGAGCTGCTGCATCTCATCGACGACGCCAAGCGTGCCGCGCAAGAGAGGGTCGCCGCATGAGCATCCCGTCCGTGATCGTGATCGCCCATGACCCGCGCGCGCCGCAGGTGTCGATCGAGGAGTACGGCCCCGAGGTCGCGGCCCGGGTCGAGGCCGTCGGCGGTGACGTGCTCGCGATCGAGGTCGTGCCGCTCGGCGGCGAGCTCTTCGAGGAGCGACTCCAGCACTACATCGACGAGCAGGTGTCGTTGCTCGTGACCTGCGGCGGCGCCGGCATCGGTCCCGACGACATCGTCCCGGAGCTCACGTCGATCATCGTCGAGCGGCGTGTGCCCGGGCTCGAGGAGCTCGTGCGCCGTGCGCTCGTCGAGGAGACCCCCGAGGGCACGCTCGAGCGGGGCGCCTGCGGCATCGCCGGTGAGACGCTCGTGCTCAACCTGCCGCGGTCGGTCCCGATGATCGAGGCGGCGCTCGCCTCGCTGGCGCCCGTGCTGCCCACCGTGCAGGCGCAGCTCTCCGGGCGCGGCCCGGCGCCCGCCCACGACGACGACGAGGAAGAGATCACCGAGGAAGACCTCGGCGACGACGACGACTTCCTCGGCGACGACTAGACCGCGTGGCGCACCCGACGACGACGGCCGCCACGCCGCACACCCCGGCCGCCGCACCGGACGCGGCGATCGTCGCCACCGGGCTGCTCTCCGCGCACGGCCGCCGGCCGGTCCTGCGCAACCTGGATCTCCGCCTCGGGGCGGGGGAGACGCTCGCCCTGCTCGGCGCCAACGGCACCGGCAAGTCGACCCTGCTCGGGCTCCTCGCGGGCCTGCGCTCCCCGCACGGCGGCGCGCTGCGGGTGCTCGGGTGCGACCTCCCGGACGAACGGTGGGCGCTGCGGGGCCGGGTCGGGTTCGTCGCGCACCAGCCGCTGCTCTACCGCGACCTCACGATCGCCGAGAACCTCGCCTACCACGCGCGCCTGCACGAGCTGCCGCCCTCGCGGGTCGACGAGGTCATCGAGCTCGCGCAGCTCGGCGACCGCCGCGACCAGCCCGTCGGCGACCTCTCGCGCGGCCTCGTGCAGCGTTCGGCCGTGGCCCGGGCCCTGCTCAGCGACCCGGCGCTGCTCCTGCTCGACGAGCCCCTCGCCAACCTCGACCCCGTGGCCTCGGATCTCGTCGCCGCGCTCATCGCGCCGCGGCCCGGACGCACGCGCGTGCTCGCCAGCCACGACCCCGTCGGATCGCTCGCCGAGGCCGACCACGTCCTCGTGCTCGGCCCGAACGCGACCGTGAAGTACGTCGGCCCGGCCGCCGGGATCACGCCCGCCGACGCCGAGGCGATGTACCGGTAGGCCATGCGAGGGCTGCGGATCACCTGGGCCGTCCTGCGGAAGGACCTCCTGCTCGAGCGCCGCTCGTTCGAGTTGCTACCTGCGATGGCGCTGCTCGCCATCGGCACGATGGTCGTCCTGAAGTTCTCCTTCGATCAGGACGAGATCAGCGGCAGTCTCGCCGCGGGTGGCCTGATCGTGCCGCTGCTGTTCGCGGCGCTGCTCGGCATCTCGCGGCTCTTCGCCGGTGAGGAGCGTGACGCGGGCATCCACCAGTTCCTGCTCAGTCCCGCGCCGCCCGGGGCGATCCTCGCGGCGAAGGTGGCCGGCCTGGCGCTCGTGCTCGCGGCGCTCGAGGTCGTGCTCGTGCCGGCGTTCGGGCTCCTCCTGCTCGGCCCGTCGCTCTTCCCGGTGCTGCCGCAGGTGGTCCTGGTGCTGATCTTGTTGGATCTCACACTGGCGACCGTCGGCGGGCTCGTCGCCGGGATGGCCCTCGGCACCAGATCCCGAGAGCTGATCGTGCCGATCATGGTGGTCCCGCTCACGATTCCGGCGCTCATCGCGGCACAGAAGGCGCTCGCTCCCGTGCTCGCACCCGGCGCGGACCCGCTGGTATGGCGCTGGCCGGCCGTTCTGGCCATCTATGCTGTGGTCCTTGCGCTCGTCGGCTCGGTTGTCGGCGAGTACCTCGTAGAGGACTGACCTTCCCCTCTCCATGACCGTCCGCGCCCTGCGCCCCCTCACGATCCTCACCGTGATCCTCCTGGCCGTCGGGTTCGGGATGGCGTTCTTCTACGCCCCCCTCGACGTCGACCAGGGTTTCCGCCAGAAGATCTTCTACCTCCACGTGCCGCTCGGCATCGTCGGCCTCTGCGGATTCGTGCTCGGAGGTATCCACGGGTTGATCAACCTGCGCACCGGCTCGCCCGAGTCCGACCTGCGCTCCTACGTGACCATCCACATCGCCCAGATCTTCTCGGTGATGGTGCTGATCACCGGCTCGATCTGGGGCCGCACGGCCTGGGGCCACTGGTGGAGCTGGAACGAGCCCTTCCTCGTGTCGTTCCTGATCGTCTTCCTCATGTACTGCACGTACCAGCCGCTGCGCCTGTCGATCGACGACCCGCGGCGGCAGGCCCGCGCGGCCAGCGTCTTCGCGGTCGTCGCCGGGGTGTTCGTGCCGATCAACTTCGCCGTGGTGCGCCTCGCCGCCCAGCAGCTGCACCCGCGCACGCTCAACAGCGCCGCCGAGGGCGACATGCCCGGGTCGGTCCTGCTGACCTTCCTCCTCTGCTTCCTCGCGATCGCGGTCCTCTACGCGACCATGGTCCGATACGAGTTGCTCTCGAAGTCGACTACCTTCCGGCTCCGGGCCCTCGAGCGTCGCGTCGGTGGCGACGACCTCATCCCCCGTCGTTCCTCGGTCCCCCAGGCATGAGCTTCATCTCCAGCGCAACCACGGTGCTCGCCACCGACATCCCCAGCGACACCGGCGGTCCCTACGTCGTCGCGGCGTACCTCGTGTTCCTGGTGCTGCTCGCGGTCTACGTGGCGATCATGGCCCAGCGCCTCCTGAAGATCGGGAAGAAGGCCGACGAGCTCGCCGCCCGCCTCGACCACGTGCAGAACGCCGGCGCCGGTGCGGTCCAGGGCGACACGCACGGCGCCCACGCGCATGCTGTCGGCGGCACCGTCACCTCCGATCCGCTCGCCAAGGGCGGTGACGCGGGCGCCGTGACCCCCGCCCAACCGACCGCCGGAGCATCGTCGTGAGCGAGCTGCTCACCGTCGGGGTCTCGCACCGCACGGCCCCGGTCGCGCTCCGCGAGCGCCTCGCCCTGCCCAACGACGGCGCGGGCCACATCTTGAACGAGCTCGCGGCCTGCCACGACCAGATCCACGAGCTCGTGGCGATGTCGACGTGCAACCGCACCGAGATCACCGTCCTCACCGACGACGCCCGCGGGGCCGAGCGCGGCATCCTCGGCGTCCTCGCGCGTCGCGGCGGCTTCGAGCCGACCGACCTCGGCGAGGCCGTGTTCCGCCTGCGCTCCGAGACCTCCGCGCAGCACCTCTTCCGTGTGGCCGCGGGCCTGGAGTCGATGGTCCTCGGCGAGGCCGAGATCCTCGGCCAGGTGCGCCGCGCCCACGAGATCGCCGTGCAGGCCGGCACGAGCGGCCCCACCCTCGACCGCCTCTACACGGCCGCCGTCGGCACGGGCCGCCGCGTGCGTTCGGAGACGGCCATCGGCCACGGCTCCTCGTCGATCTCCTCGCTCGCCGCGTCGCTGGCCGAGCGTGAACTCGGCGACCTCACCGGCCGCCAGGTCGTGATCATCGGCGCCGGCGAGACCGCCGAGCTCGCCGCAGCCGCGTTCCACCAGCGCGGCGTCGCGGCCCTGTTCGTCGCGAACCGCCGCGCCAGCCGGGCGATCTCGCTCGCCGCGAAGTTCGAGGGCGGCGTCGCTCCGCTCGACCACCTCCCGGCGCTCCTCGAGTCCGCCGACGTCGTCGTCTCCGCGACCGCTTCACCGCATCCGATCCTCAACGCCGAGGCGATCGAGCAGGTGCTGCCGCAGCGCGCGGGCCGCAAGCTGCTCCTCATCGACCTCGCCGTCCCGCGCGACATCGAGCCCGCCTGCGGCCTGCTGCCGGGCGTCCAGCGGTACGACCTCGACGCGATGGAGTCGGTCATCGCCCGCATGACGCACGAGCGCAAGGCCGAGGCCGTGCGTGCCGAGGCGATCGTCGATGACGAGCTCGACCGCTTCAACCACTGGATGGTCACCCGCGGCGTCGCCCCGACGATCGCGGCGATGCACCGCCAGGCCGACGACATCGTCGAGCGCGTCCTCACCGAGAACGCGAACCGCTGGGAGACCGCGAGCTCGCGCGACAAGGCCCGCATCGAGGCCGTCGCCCGCGCCGTCGCCACCCGCATCCTGCACGAGCCCACCATCCGGCTGCGCTCCGTCGACCCGGCCGCGGGCCACCGCCGCGTCGAGATCCTCCGCGAGCTGTTCGGGCTCGACGGCGAGGTCGAGGACGGCATCTCCGTGGTCGACGAGGCCGTGCGCGCGACGGGTCAGCCCGCCGACCGCCGCCTGTGATCCGCCTCGGTACGCGCGGCAGCGCCCTCGCGCTCGCCCAGGCGAGGAACGCCGCCGCGCTGCTCGGTGGCGAGGTCGAGATCGTGGAGGTCGTCACCTCGGGCGACCGCGACCGCGCAATGCCCGACAAGGAGAAGTGGGTCAAGGAGCTCGACCGCGCCCTCGTGGACGGCGAGATCGACCTCGCGGTCCACTCCGCGAAGGACGTCCCGGGCGACCTCGCCGACGGCATCACCATCGTGGCCGCACTGGAGCGTGAGGATCCGCGCGACGCCCTCGTCGGCGCTGCCTCGCTCGACGCGCTGCCGCAGGGCGCGCGCATCGGCACGAGCTCGCTGCGCCGCGCCGGGCAGCTGCTCGCGCTGCGTCCCGACCTCGTCATCGAACCGCTCCGCGGGAACATCGACACCCGCTTGCGGCTCGTCGCCGAGGGTCCGCTCGACGCCGCCGTGCTCGCCCAGGCCGGGCTGAACCGCATCGGCCGCGGCGACGAGGGCCATCCGCTCGACGCGCTCGTACCGGCCCCCGGCCAGGGGATCGTCGTGCTGACGGCGCGCATCGGCGACGCCGAGGCTGCCGGCGCCGCGATGCAGATCACCGAGCCGGCGTCGTTCACGGCGCTGCGGGCCGAGCGGGCGATCGGCCTGGCGCTCGGCGCCGACTGCACCACCGCGATCGGCGCCTACGCCGACATGCTCGACGACCTCCGCATGGAGCTGCGCGTGATGCTCACGACGCCCTCCGGCGACCGCGTCCTCGTCGACGAACTCGAGGGTCCGATCGAGGAGCCCGAGGGGCTCGCCCGCGCGATCGCCCAGCGCCTGAACGCCGCGGGCGCCGAGGAACTGCTGGAATCCTCCAGATGAGTGGCGGAGGCATGCTTGACGCGGGCGAACCCCGCGGCACCGGCAAGCACTTCATCGCCCCGAAGTCGCGTGCGGCGCGGCCGCGCCCCGGTACGCAGAACCGCCTCGACGAGCTCGCCGGTTCGTTGCGGCTCGGGCAGGCCGAGCCCGGCGTCGTCTACCTCGTCGGTGCAGGCCCGGGCGACCCCGGCCTCGTCACGGTGCGTGCGGCGCGGCTCGTCGCCACCGCCGACGTCGTCCTCCACGACCTGCTCGTCGCCCAGGAACTGCTCGACCTCGTCCAGCCCGAGGCCGAGCTCTTCGATGTCGGCAAGGTCGGCGACGGCCGCCACGTCGCCCAGGAGGACACGAATGCCCTCATGGTGCGCCTGGCCCAGGAAGGCCGCAGCGTGGTGCGGCTCAAGGGCGGCGACCCGTTCGTGTTCGGGCGCGGCGGCGAGGAACTCGCCGAGCTGCTCGCCGCGGGCGTGCGCGCCGAGGTCGTCGCGGGCGTGACCAGCGGCACCGGCGCCCTCGCGGCCGCCGGCATCCCGGCCACGCACCGCCTGCTCGCCAGCGCGGTCGCGTTCGTCACCGGTCACGGCCACGACGAGAAGCCCGAGAGCCAGCGCGACTGGAGTTCCCTCGCGACCTTCCCGGGGACGCTCGTCTTCTACATGGCCGTGAAGGCCCTGCCGACCGTCGCGGCCGAACTCATCGCCCACGGCCGCGACCCCGAGCAGCCGGCTGCCGTGGTCGAGCGCGGCACCTCCGACACCCAGCGCGTGACCCGCGCCACGCTCCGCGACCTGCCGGACGTCGCCCGGAAGGCCCGCGTGCGTGCGCCCGCCCTCGTCGTCGTCGGTGATGTCGCGGGGCTCGGCGACGAGCTCGACTGGCGTGCGCTGCGCCCCCTCGACGGCAAGCGCGTCGTGGTGACGCGTGCCGGCGACCAGGCCGCCCACCTCGCCGGCCGCCTGCGCTCCCTCGGAGCGATCGCGATCGAGCTCCCGGCCATCCGCACCGAGCCGACCGGCGCCCCGCTGCCGAGCCTCGACGGCGTCGACCTCATCGCCGTGAGCAGCCCGGCCGCCGCCCACGCCCTGCGCGCTGCCCTCGCGGCCGAGGGCAAGGACGTCCGCCACCTCGCCGGAGCGACCCTCACCGCGGTCGGTCCCGGCACGGCCGCCGCCCTGCGGACCCACGGCCTCGAACCCGATCTCGTCCCGGATCGCGCGGTGAGCGAGGGCCTCCTCCACGCGCTCGACTCGGCCGGGATCACGCCGACCCGCGCGGTGATCGTGCAGGCCAAGGGCGGCCGACCGTTCCTCGCGGACGAACTCCGCGCGCGCGGCAAGCTGATTCGCGGGCGTGTCGGATGGCTGACCGCCGACCACGCCATCGCACACCAGCTGCTGCGGTCCGACGACTTCTCAGTGACCGCGATGGGCCGCACGTTGCCGGGGCCGCTCGGCTGGGTCGAGCAGCGCACGACGGTGAAGGGTCGACTGCATCCGCTGTTACCGCCGTCCATGCTGTCCGTCGAACCGCCGGACCACACGAGGTACCGCAAGACCGTGTCCTCGGTGT
>JAVHXX010000450.1 GCA_031119595.1 Patulibacter sp.
GGTCAGCAGGGCCTGGTCACGCCCGGGGCTCTGCTCGATCGGGAGGACGTCGCGGTCGATCCAGCCGGTGGGGCCGAGCTGTTCGAGGCGTCCGTCGTCGACGGTGGGCGCGAGCTCGTACGACGAGATGCCGTCGGTGATGTCGTCGTCCTCGGAGTTCGGGTCCGGGGTGGGCTGCTGGCCACGACGGTCGGGGATGCTGTCCGACACCGACGCGAACACGATCGGTTGCGACCCGCCCGCAGGGTCGGGGACGAGCGCGCTCGCGAGGACGTCGCCGGTGGCGGGGTCGGGCAGGGCGCTCCAGGTGTGGAGCTTGGGGTCCAGGCGGTAGCGCGCATCGACCACGACGGTGCCGTCGGGCAGGGTCGCGACGGTCGTGATCCCCGGCCCGTAGCCGTCGCGGGCCATGACGGTGGCAAGGGCGTCGTCTCGGACGAGCGGACTGAGCCCACCGGCGTGCAGCAGCCCGGCCGACGACGCCACGTACGCGTCACCACCCACGTACGCGACCTCGCGGAGGTCCGCCCGGGCGAGGCTGCCCTCGAGCGTGGTCACGTTCCACGAGCCTGCCGAGTAGTGCATCGCGGCGCCGTCTCGGCCGATGGCCCACCCGTCGGTGCCGTCGGCGGAGAAGCCGAGGCCGAGGAAGTCGAGGTTCGCGGTCCCCGCGACCTGACGGAGGTTCGCGTTGGAGCGGGGTTCGCCCTGGGGTGAGTCCGGCGGCGGAGGCGGTCCGGCCATGAGCATGCCCTCGGTCCCGGCGACGACGATGAAGTTCGGCGTCGGCCACGCGATGGCACGGGCCGACGGGGTCGGCTTGCCGGGACTCGAATCGACGCTGAGGCTGCCGTTCGACCAACTCCACGCGGTGTCGTCGCCCATCTTGCGGCGCAGCGACTGGGTCGAGGACAGCGCGATCGCCCCGGCGAGCTCGGGCGGCGTGCCCGGCGGTGACGCGGCGACGGCGATCATGGCGTCGGCGCCGTCGACCGATCCGTCGGCGAGCTCGACGGCGGAGGAGGCGTCGGCCACGCGCACGTGCCCGACGGCGCGTCGGGCGCCGATCCAGCCGAGGGTCGGGTCGGCGAAGGCCGCGGTCTGCGTGAGCGAACTCCCGTCGGCGTCGTCCCCGACACCGCTGCGGATCGCGAACGTGCTGCCCGCCAGCGACAGGTAACCGCCGGAGGCCGAGGCATCGCGGGCGGCCGGCGAGCCGGTCGTGTCGATCACCGGGCTCGTGAGCACCCGCGATCCGAGCCCGGAGCCAGCGAACGCGAACGAGCGATATCCGCGCGACGCGAATTCGCCCCCGAGGTCGTGGGTGCAGGTCGCGAGGGTCGGCTCGCAGAAGGT
The DNA here is from genome assembly GCA_031119595.1 of Patulibacter sp. GTDB lineage: Bacteria > Actinomycetota > Thermoleophilia > Solirubrobacterales > Solirubrobacteraceae > JAGIBJ01. Next base: position 1,357 of record JAVHXX010000450.1, read on the forward strand.
GTCGGTGGCGACGGCCGTCTGCGGCGTGGTCGGCGCGGGCGTGGTCGTCGGCGTGCTGGGGTCGGGCGTCGTCGGGTCGGTCGGGGAGGTCTCCGGGGTCGACGACGCGGGCGTGGTCGGGCTCGGGGTGGAGGCGACCGGCGTCGTGGTCGCCGGGGTGCTCGGCTCGGGCGTGGTCGCGTCGGCCGGGGGCTTGCCGGGCGCGAGGTGGACCGTGACGCTCACCTTCCGGCCGTCGTCCCTCGTGGCGAGGAGGTCGATCCACCAGTGCCCGGCGGTGATCGTGAGCGGATTCGCCGGTGCGGGGACGGCCGTAACGGCCGTGACCGACGACGGGAGCGTGCCACTGAGCAGTGGACTGCCGGTGATCGCGACCTCGCGCCACGCGGCGTGGTCGGCGGTGCGGCGGTAGAGCCGGAAGCGGTCCGGGCTCGTCGGGTCGCTGTTCTGCAGCAGCGCGACGCCGTCGCCGTCCGGGGTGGCGGCGAGCGCAACCGGCGTGCGGGGTTCCGAGGGGACGTTGCCGTCGCGGTCGACGTAGGGCTCCTCGTGCCACGCGGTGCCGTCCCACGCGAGCACGCCGTCCCCGCCGGGCGGGGCGATGAGGACGCCGCTGCGCACGGCCGGCAACGGGGTCGTGCCGGGCACGGGCGAGGTCGAGCCGGCGCCGTCCGTCGCGGCGACGGGGACCGGGTTCGTCGCCGGGGTGGTCGAGGGCGTGGTCGGCGCGACCGCGGCGCCGTCGACGACCGCGAACGGCAGCCGGGCCGCAGCTGCGGTGGTGTCGATCAGGCCCGAGGCCGGGGCGAGCAGCGACGCGGCCGGATCGGGGATGACCTGGAAGCGGCCGTCGCCCGTGCGGCGCGTGATGATCGCGGTCCGGGTCGCCGGCGACCCGAGCCGCACGAGCATCGCGGCCGCGCCCTCGGGCGTGACCGCTCCGGCCTGGAACGCCGCATCGCCGCCGGCCGGCCGCCAGGAGGTGGCCGCGAGCGGGGTGCCGTCGGCATCGAGTGGCGCGGGCTCGCGCTGCCACGCGGTCGGGGCACCCGGCGTGGGGGCGATGCCGGAGAGCAGGAGCGTCGGGACCGGGGTGGTCGGGTCGACGGCGTCGCGCGTGGCCTTGCCGGCGGGCACGTCGTCGGGGTTCAGCGGCGGAGCGTCGTGGCTGGGCGTCGTGAGGACCGGGGGATCGGGCCCCGGGGCCTGCACCGACGGTGCGCGGGTGGTGCCCGTCGCCCAGACCACCGACGCCGCGCCGCTGCGCGACACGCCGAACGGGATCACGTTCCGGGCGGTCGCCACGGACTCGGCGACGATCGACGGCGACGTGATCGGCGTCGGCGACGTCCCGGCGACGTCCGCCTGGCCCTGCGCGAAGCTGAGTCCGGTCACCACCGGCAGGCCGGCGAGCAGCGCGAGCGCCGTCAGCCGGGCCGCACGCGGGCGTGGCGTCACGGCAGGAGGCCGTCGCCGCCGTCGGCCGGACGCGTCGGAGCGGGGAGTGCGGCGAGCAACTCGGCCATGCGGGGCTCGTCGAGCGACTCGTGCTCGAGGAGTTCGCCCGTGATCCGCTGCAGGACAGCCCAGTGCTCGCGGAGCACCTCGCTTGCGCGCTGCTCGGCGAGGTCGAGGATCCGGCGCGTCTGCTCGTCGATGGTGTCGAGGGTGGTCTGCGCGACCGACCCGAGATCTTGCAGCGATGCGCCGAGGAACACCTCGGTGCTGCGTTCCCCGATCGTGATCGGACCGAGGTCGGACATGCCGAACGACGTGACCATCGAGCGCGCGAGCGTGGTGGCGGCATGGAGGTCGTCGTGGACGGCCGTCGAGAGTTCACCGAACGCGAGCCGTTCGCCGGCGGCCCCGGCCATGGTCGTCGCGAGCTGGCGCTCGAGGTCGCTCTGGCGTAGGACGACGCGCTCGCGGTCGCCGTGGAGCACCGACGCGACGCCGAGCTGCCGCCCGCGCGCGACGATCGACAGGCGCCGGGTGCCGTCGCCGCCGAGCGCCCGGGCCACCACCGCGTGCGCGGCCTCGGGGGTCGCGATCGAGTGGAGCTCGCCGTCGGTGAGGCGGTGGGTCGTGGTGCGTGGCCCGCCGATCACGCGCTCGATGGCCTCCTCGAGGTCGGGCATCGTGAGCTCGGGGCGGTGGCCGCGAGCGGCGAGCAGCGAGGCCTCGTTGACGACGTTCTCGAGCTCCGCGCCGGTGAAGCCGGGGCAGCGCCCGGCGACCGCGAAGGCGTCGACGTCGGCGGCGACCGGACGCCCGGCCAGGTAGAGGCCGAGGATCTGCGCGCGACCGCTGCGGTCCGGGGCGTCGACCGTGATCTGGCGGTCGAAGCGGCCCGGGCGCAGGAGCGCGGGGTCGAGGACGTCCGGGCGGTTCGTGGCGGCGAGCACGACGATGCCGGAGCCCGCGTCGAAGCCGTCGATCTCCACGAGCAGCTGGTTGAGCGTCTGCTCGCGCTCGTCGTTGCCCTGGCCCACGCCGGCGCCGCGTTTGCGGCCGACGGCGTCGAGCTCGTCGATGAAGACGATCGCCGGGGCCGCGGCGCGGGCCTGGGC
>JAVHXX010000451.1 GCA_031119595.1 Patulibacter sp.
GAGCGGATCCTTGTGGCCCCGCTCGACCACCATGAATATAGCGAACAGCACCCCCGCGAGCGCGAGGAACGCCCACACGATCGTGGAGCCCCAGCCGTGCTGCTGGGTCTGGGTGATCGCGAACACGAGCGACACGAGTGCGCCGGTCGCGGTGATCGCGCCGCCGACGTCGAGGGCCGGAGCGTCATCGGCCTTCGACTGCTGAATCTGGAAGTAGGCGGCGGCGATCACGAGCGCGCCGACGGGGACGTTCACGAAGAAGATCCACTCCCAGCTCGTGTACTGCACGAGCACGCCGCCGAGCAGCAGGCCGAGCGCGGCACCGAGGCCGGCGATCGCGCCCCACACGGACATCGCCTTCGCGCGGTCCGGGCCCTCGAACTCCGTCGTGATGATCGAGAGCGCTGCCGGCGACAGCAGCGCGCCGCCGAAGCCCTGCAGCGAGCGGAAGCCGACGAGCATCTCCTCGTTGCTGGAGAGGCCGTTCATGAGCGAGGCGAACGTGAACACGAGCACGCCCGCGATGAAGATCGACCGCCGCCCGAAGACGTCGCCGAGGCGACCGCCGAGGAGCAGGAATCCGCCGAATGCCAGCGTGTAGCCATTGACGATCCACTGCAGGCCCGAGGCCGACAGGTCGAGATCCGACCGGATGGCCGGCAGGGCGACGTTCACGATCGTGGCGTCGAGGATCACCATGAGCTGCCCGAAGCAGACGATGGCGAGGACCAGCCAGCGGTTGTGGTGCGGGTGGGCCGCGACTTCGTCGGCCTTCTCGGTCGTCGTCATGCGGTCGACGGTACCACCAGCTACGCGCCCGGCCCGGGTCTGCCCCGCGACCTTCCCCGGTCCGTCACGGGCCTCCGTAGAGTGACGCGCGTGCGCTCCCCCACGATCCAGGACCGGCAGGTGGCGCTCGCCCTCAGGGTGCTCGTTTCCGGTGCGGTGCTCGTCGCGGCGGTCTTCGTGTTCCGGCAGCTCGAGGCGATCATCCTGCCGCTGCTCTTCGCGATGCTGCTCACGGCGCTGCTCTCCCCCGCGGTCGACCGCCTCGCGAACCACGTGCGCCGCGGCTTCGCCGTCACGCTCGTGATCGTGCTGTTCGTCGGGTGCATCGTCGGCGCCTTCGCCTACATCACGCCGGCGTTGTTCGGACAGGCCTCCGAGGCCGTCACCCAAGTCCAGAAGGGCCTCACGCAGGTCCCCAACGCCGGCGACTTCGGCCTCGACGCCAAGCAGACCCACGACCTCTTCCAGTCGATCACCGACCGCCTCAAGGACAACGCCGGGGGCATCGGCGCCGCCGTCGGGTCGAGCGCGATCACGATCGCCTCCGTCACGATCTCGGTCGCCTTCGGCGCGTTCCTGATGTTCGTGCTGCTCATCTACTTTCTGATCGACGGCCGCGGCTTCTGGGACGGCGCGATGCGCCTCCTCCCCGTCGACCGTCGCCAGGGCCTCACGCGCTCGGCCACGCGCGCGTGGCACGCGCTCGTCGTGTTCATCCGCTCACAGGTGGTCGTGGCGGCGTTCGACGCGATCGGCATCACGCTCGGCCTGCTCGTGCTCGGGGTGCCGCTCGTGCTCCCGCTCGGCGTGCTCACCTTCATCCTGAGTTTCGTGCCGTACATCGGCGCGACCGTCTCCGGGATCATCATCGCCCTCGTCGCCCTCTCGACCCAGGGCACGGGCACGATGATCGCGATCCTCGCGATCGCCTTCGCGGTGCAGATGATCGAGGGCCATCTCATCTACCCGGTGCTCGTCGGCCGCAACCTGCGGCTGCATCCGATCACCGTGCTGCTGGCCGTCGGTGTCGGCAGTTCGATCCTCGGCATCCTCGGGGCGTTCTTCGCCACGCCGATCCTCGCGACCGTCGCCGCGGCGGCCGGCTTCCTCCCGGACCCGATGACCGACGAGGAGATCTCGCCGCACGAGCGCAAGACCGACCGCGCCGCGGGCGCACCCTCCGGCGAGACGGTATCCGCGTCGGGGCTGATCGTCCCGGAGGGCGAAGAGGAACCGGCGGCACTGCCGTAGACCGGACGGCGCCCCTCCGCGGACCGCGGATCAGCGGCGGCGCCGGCCCCCACGGCTCCCGCCGACGAGCAGCTCGTAGACGAACAGCACCACGAGCGCCCCGAGCACGGAGTAGATCCAGATGGTCAGGCTCCAGAAGTGCGACGGCGGAAACGCCAGGTCCTCGTTGAAGACCGTCGCGAGGTAGGTGCCGACGAAGGCGCCGAGCACCCCGACGATTGCGCTGCCGACGATGCCGCCCGGCGCGGGGCCGCGGAACAGCTTCTTCGCGATGCAGCCGATGAAGACGCCCAGGATGAGGGTGCCGAGGATGCCCATGCAGGCCTTTCGGGGAATGCCGGGGCCGACGCCGTGGCGCGGTCCCGTGGTGCGGGGTGACAACCACCAGGGTAGGTACGACGACGGCGCCGCGCGCCGCGTTCTACGCTTCGCCCCGTGAACCAGGACCTCATCGAACACAACGCCAAGTGGGCCGAGTCCTTCAAGTGGGCCGGCCTCCCGACCCCGCCGGCGCGCAAGCTCGCGATCGTCGTCTGCATGGACTCGCGCATCGATGTCTTCGACGCGCTCGGTCTGGGCGTCGGTGAGGCGCACGTGATCCGCAACGCAGGCGGGATCGTCACCGACGACATGATCCGCTCGCTCACGATCTCGCAGCGGTTCCTCGGCACCGAGTCCGTGTTCGTCATCCAGCACACGCGCTGCGGCATGCAGACCTTCAAGGACGAGGACCTCGCCAGCACCCTCGAAGCGGAGACGGGCCAGCGCCCGACGTGGCTCATCGGCGCCTTCACCGACCTCGACGCGTCCGTGCGCGACTCCGTCGAGAAGATCCGCACGAACCCGTTCGTCCCGCACAAGGACCAGGTCTTCGGGTTCGTCTACGACGTCGAGACGGGTCTGCTGCGCGAGGTCGCGCGCCCCGAGGCCCCAGCCGCCTGACCCTCTCCGCCGCTCATGCCCGGCCCTCGCCCACGTGAGGCAGCCGGGCATGACCGGTGAACACCGGCACCCGCGGGCCACGCGGCGCCCTAGGCTCAGCCGGGATGGCGTCGATCACCCAGCAGGTGCGCGTGGCGCCTGGCACCACCGCGCGGCTCTCCCGCCGCAACCCCGCCGATCTCCTCGGTCTCCCGGACGGCAAACGCCGCGGCCGGGCCCGCGCCGCGAAGGCCACCGAGCAGATCGCCGCCCGTCAGGAGCTGCTCTGGGCCGAGGGCAAGCAGTCCCTGCTCATCGTGCTGCAGGGCCTCGACGCCAGCGGCAAGGACGGCGTGTCCCGGCATCTCCTCACGGGCGTGAACCCGCAGGGCACGGAGATCACGTCGTTCAAGGCGCCGAGCGAGCATGAGCTCGCCCACGACTTCCTCTGGCGGACCCACGCCCGCACGCCGGCGCGCGGCATGATCGGCGTCTTCAACCGCTCCCACTACGAGGACATCGTCACCACGCAGGTGCTCGGGCTCATCGACCCGACCGAGGCGAGCCGCCGCACCCGCGCCGTGAACGAGTTCGAGCAGCACCTCGTCGAGCAGGGCACCACCGTGCTGAAGTTCTTCCTCCACCTCTCGAAGGAGGAGCAGCGCCAGCGCCTCCAGGATCGCATCGACCGGCCCGAGAAGCGGTGGAAGATCGAGCCGTCCGACCTCGAGACCCGCAACCACTGGGATCAGTACCTCGAGCTCTACGACCGCACGATCTCGGCGACGAGCACCGACCATGCCCCGTGGCACGTGATCCCCGCCGACCACAAGTGGCTCCGCGACGTCGCGATCGGCGAGATCGTGGTCCGCGCGCTCACGAAGATGGATCCGAGGACGCCGCCCGGCGACCCGGCGCTCGACGGCGTGGTGGTGCCGTGAGCC
>JAVHXX010000452.1 GCA_031119595.1 Patulibacter sp.
CGTCTCGAGAGCGATGCCGGTGCGCGCCTCACGCCGCCGGCCCCGGAAGAGGCAGAAACCCCAAGGAGCGGGGTCGGATCGTAGATCCGGTCCCGCCGGCGGTGCGCTCCGCCGGTCAGCCGTGCATCCTGGGTGACGCGATGGACGAGCTCAGCACGCGCCTCGACGATCTCCGCGACCAGGGCCTCTATCGGCGCCTTCGCATGGTCAGTGGTCCCCAGGGGCCGCGGGTCGTCCTCGACGGCACGCCCGTGCTGCTCCTCTGCAGCAACAACTACCTCGGCCTGAGCGATCATCCGCGCATCCGCGAGGCCGCCGCCGACGCCGCCATGCGCTGGGGCGTCGGCTCCGGTGGTTCGCGGCTCGTGTCCGGGTCGATGACGATCCACCGCCGGCTCGAGGAGCGCCTCGCCACCTTCAAGCGCACCGAGGCGTCGATCCTCTTCGGCTCCGGCTACCTCGCGAACGTCGGCGTGCTCCAGGCGCTCGGCTCCGAGACGTCGATGATCTTCTCCGACGAGCTCAACCACGCGTCGATCATCGACGGCTGCCGCGCCTCGAAGGCCCCGACCTTCGTCTACCGCCACGGCGACCTCGACCACCTCGAATGGGCGCTGCGTACCCAGGTGCCGCAGGGCGCCACCGGCAAGCCGCTGATCGTCACCGACTCGGTCTTCTCGATGGACGGCGACGTCGCCCCGCTCGAGGGCATCGTGTCGCTCGCGCGCCGCTTCGGCGCGCGCACGGTCGTCGACGAGGCCCACGGCACCGGCTGCGTCGGTCCCGGCGGGCGCGGCGCGGTCGCCGCCGCCGGCCTGGAGCGCGAGATCGACGTCATCATCGGCACGCTCGGCAAGGCCCTCGGCTCCTACGGCGCCTTCGCCGCCGGTTCGCTCGAGCTCACCCGCTACCTCGTCAACGCCTCGCGGCCGCTGATCTTCTCGACGGCGCCGGCCCCGCCGGTCGTCGCCGGTGCGCTCGCCGCGCTCGAACTGCTCGAGTCGGGCCCGGAGCGCGTCGAGCGCCTCCAGCAGAACGCCGCCGTGCTGCACGCGGCCCTGGTCGACGAGGGCATGGCGCTCACCACCGGTCCGAGCCACATCCTCCCGATCGTCGTCGGTGACGCGACCACCGCGATGACGCTCTGCGAGCGTCTGCTGGAGCGGCGCGTCTTCGCCCAGGCGATCCGCCCGCCCACGGTGCCCGAGGGTACGTCCCGGTTGCGCATCACGGTGTCGGCCTCGCACACGCCGCAGGAGCTGCGGCGCGCGGCGCAGGCGATCGCCGAGGTGTCCCGCGAGCTCGGTCTGCCGGTCGGCTCCGGCCCGGCCCGGCCGTCGATCACCAAGTCCGATGACTCCTTCGGCGAGTGGACTGCCGCCCCGAGCAAGAGCCGCGTCTCGGCCCGCCCGCAGGACGGCGTCGCCCCGACGAGCGCACCGGCTCCCGCAGCGACCCGTGCCACCCAGCCCACCGGCTCCGCGTTCTTCGACGTCGAGCAGGTCGATCCGAGTCTCGTGCGCGCCTCGCGCGGTAGCGGGCTCGGCGTCCGCTTCTAGCGGGCCGGGCGTCTCGCCCGGCGGTTCAGCGGGCGAGCGGGAACAGCTCGATCAGCGGGCTGTCGACCTCGACGACCGCGCCGAGCAAGCCAGCCGGAGCGTGACCGCCCGTCTGCAGGTCGACGACGCCGCCGGCGATCTGCAGCGACAGGACGCCCTCGGGCGTCAGGCCCATCGCGAGGCCCGCCACGCTGAGGGTGTCGTCGCGGACGGCCTGCGCACGCGGATCGAGCGGCCGCACGCGCACGTCGTCGCCCCACCAGAACCGGCCCGCGATCGCCCAGTCGACATCGGCCGGGCCCACCTGGGGCCGGCTCTCGCCGCGCCACACGCCGTCGGCGTGGCCGGATTCGAAGCTGAACCGCACGACGCTTCCGTCGCCGGTGATCTCGTCGATGGTGATGCGCATGGGGCTGGCTCAGCAGAGGTCGGTGAGGCCGGCAGCCAGGCCGGCCGCGGCGAGATGGTCCGCGCGAGGTGACTCGACGGTGCCGAGCCCGAGGATCGGCAGCCCGGTCGACTTCTCCAGGAACTCGCGGTTGTCCTGCTCGATCAGCGACGGCTGCGTCGGCCATGGGGTCAGCACGACCCCGGCGACGGTGAGCCCGCGGCTGCGCGCCGCCTCGAGGGTGAGCTGCACGTGGTTGATCGTGCCCAGGCCTGGGTGTGCGGCGATCACGAGCGGCAGGCCGAGCGCCACCGCGAGGTCGGCCATGGTGGCGCCGTCGTCGTCGAGCGGCACGAGCAGCCCACCAGCACCCTCGACGATCGCGAGCGGGCCGAGATCGCCCTGATGCGCGGCCGGTGCGGGCTGGCCGCCGACGTTCGAGGCGTCGCCGGTCGCCGCGGCGACCCGGGCGTGCACGTCGCCCACGAGGTCGTCGACGGTGAGGCGGACGTGGGCCAGGCGCGCGGCGAGGTGCGGCGAAACCGCCGGGCCGAAGCGGCGTGGGGCGATCGCGTCGGCCGGCTGCCCGGTCACGAGCGCGAGGAGGTCGTGGTCGTAGGGCCAGACGCCGGGCGGCTCCTCGAGCCCGCTGAGGACCGGCTTGCTGGCGACGACCGGGCGGCGCGCGTCGACGAGCGCCGCGCACAGCGCCGCCGCGACGATCGACTTGCCGACTCCCGTGCCGGTCCCGGTGACGAACACGCCCTGCATCGGTGCCTCCTCAGCCGCCCGTCGCGACCTTCGCGATGGAACCGTCGATCAAGAGTTCGACCGGGGCGGTGTCGTCGGTGTAGACGCGGCCTCCGGTGAGGGCCGGCGCGAGCCGCGCCGCGGTGGCGCGGATGCTGCCGGCGAGGCTGCGGCGGTCGCGGACGAGCTCGGACGGGGTGAGCCCGCCGATGGCGCTCCGGGTCGCCGGGGCGGCCGACGCCCGCTCCGCCGCCCGGGCGGTGTCCTCCTCGGCGTCGGCGGCCGCCGCCAGTGCGGTCGCATCGAACGCGGTGGCCCGACCGACGAGCTGGGTGTTGACCGCCTGCGCCGGGTCGCGGAGCACGTGGTCGAATCCGGCCGCCCGCATCGTCGCGGCGAGCACCTTCTCGAGCGCGTCGTCGCGCTCCGGATGGCCGACGTTCACCACGACGACGCCGCCCGGTGCCAGCCGCTCGCGGACGAGCGTGAAGAACTCGCGGGTCGAGAGGTGGAAGGGGATGTAGGGCTGGCGGTAGGCGTCGACCAGGATCGCGTCGTATCGCGCCGTCGCGCGGCGCAGCACCACGCGCGCGTCGCCCGTGAGCAGGCGTAGGCGCGGCCCGCCGAGACCGAACCATTTCGCCCCGAGCTCCGCGAGCTGGCCGTCGTAGTCGACGGCGTCGACCTCGACCTGCGGGTCGAAGGCGCGGAGCGCCGTGGCCGTGGTCCCGCCGGCGTTGCCGAGGATCAGGACCCGGCGCGGCGCGTGGCCCGCGAGATGCGGAAGCGCGAGGAGCTCGTCCCAGTAGTTGTGGGTGATGAGGGTGTCCGGCTGGAACAGCGAGTGGATCGCGTGACCCTCGCCGAGTTCCATCGTGCGGTGGCCGTCCGGGGACTGCAGCACCCGTGCGTACTGCTCGTTCGTCTCGCGCTCCTCGAGGAGGCGCTCCTCGCCCTCGGCGGCCTTGACGACCGGCGTCGGCATCGCGGCGAGCGACGCGATCGCGAGCGGGACCGCCGCGGCGAGCGCGACGATCCGGCGGCTGAACGCCGGCGGGGCGGCCGGGGCCGTGGCCGCCGTGGCGGGGTCTGCCACCGACGCGCGTTCGCCGTCGCCCTGGTCGCCGCCCGCAGCGGCCTCGGCCCGGGCCGCGGCGAGCCCCCAGACGGCGAGCGCGGCGAGGACCAGCGCGAAGAGCAGGAAGGT
>JAVHXX010000453.1 GCA_031119595.1 Patulibacter sp.
CGCCGACGCCGACCCCGGTCGGGACCGACCGCTCGTACGCGCTCTCGGGGTCGTCGACCCTGAAGACGCTCGTGAAGGGCTCGCTGCCGCTCTCCGGATCGATCAAGGTCCACAGCGCGGCCGCGACCGGTCCGTTCACGGGTGACCTCACGCTCGCCCAGACCTCCGGCAACCTCACCGCCCTCGGCTTCCTGCCGGTCAACGCGACCGTCGCGATGGTCCCGACCGAGCAGGTCACGGGCACCGTGGCCGGTGGCGTCCTGAACGCGACCGCGAAGGTCCGGATCAAGCTGCCGTCGATCAAGTCGTTCGGCATCCAGCTCGCGGGCGGCGCCAACTGCCAGGCCACGCAGGTCAGCTCGATCCCGCTGAAGTCGAGCGGCACCGCGTACGACCCCGCGGTCGGCGGCACCCTCGCCGGCACGTTCTCGATCAGCAACCTCAGCGGATGCGGTGCCCTCAACGGCATCATCTCGCCGCTGACGGCCGGCGGTGGCAATGCCATCGCCCTCAAGCTCACTCCCACGCCTGCGGCGTAGCCCGAGGTTCCTGACATGTACCGCATCCTCAAGTCACGCTTCGCGCGGCTCGCGGCCGCCTCGGCGACGGGCCTCGTGCTCCTCGCCCCGGCGCTGCCCGTCAGCCCGGCGAAGGCCGCCGTGTCGCCCGCGATCGATCGCAGCTTCGGCGCTCCCACGCCGAACGCCGACGCCGATCCGTTCTACACGCCCCCGAGCCCGCTGCCGACCGGCAACCCGGGCGACATCATCCGTGCGCGTCCCGCGCTCGCCGGTCCGCCCACGGCCCGGAAGCTCGCCAACGCCTACCAGGTGATGTATCTCTCGACCGACGCGCTGGGCCAGCCCGACGCCGTCACCGGGACGATCCTCGTCCCGAAGGCGGTCGATGCGTCGACCGCGCCCGTCGTCGGCTTCGCTCCGGGGACCACCGGGCCGGCGTTCCGCTGCACCGTGTCGCGCTTCATCAACAGCGGCGCGTTCTACGAGCAGCCCGCCGTCAACGACATGCTGAAGGCCGGCTACGCCGTCGCCGTCACCGACTACGAGGGCTACCACGAGAACCCCGACACCACCTACATCACCGGCAAGTCGATGGGCCCTGCGGTCCTCGACGCGGTCCGTGCGGCCGAGCGGCTGCCCGAGGCCGGGCTCTCGAGCACCCCGAAAGTGCTGATCCGTGGGTACTCCCAGGGCGGCGGCGCGGCGATGTGGGCGGGCCAGATGGCTCCGACCTACGCCCCCGAGCAGAACGTCATCGGCGTGAGCGGTGGTGGCGTCCCGGCCGACCTGATCCAGGTCGCTGTGAAGCTGCAGGGCAGTGACAACTTCGGCTTCCTGCTGAACGCGCTCATCGGCCTGAACAACGCCTACCCCGAGCTCGATCTCGACAGCTACCTCAGCAGCGACACCGCCAAGTCGACGCTCACCAACATGAACGCGAACGACTGCACCGTCGAGCTCCTCCAGAACTACAAGGGGCAGGGCGCGCAGCAGTACTTCACGAAGACGCCGTTCCTCCAGCCGACCTGGATGTCGCGTCTGAAGGAGAACACGCTCGGCAGCACGCCGATCAACGTCCCGGTGTTCGAGTACCACGGCACCCAGGACACGATCGTGGCCTACAACCAGGGTTCGCGACTGCACGACCAGTACTGCGCGCTCGGCATGAACGTCACCTGGAAGACGTACGACGTCGGTCACATCACTGGTGTCGCACGCGGGAACCCGGATGTGATGCAGTTCATGAAGGACCGCGTGGCAGGGCTGCCCGCCGTCTCGAACTGTCCGACACCCACTGGAGCGACCACACCGTGATCAAATCCACCACCTCAACGACGGCTGTCGCCGCCGTGCTGATGACTGCGGTCGCCCTCGGCGGCTGCGGGAAGAAGGACGACGGTGACACCGGCTCGACCGGGACCGGCAGCACGCCGGCGGTCGCCCAGGCGACCACCCCGACGACGGGGTCGACCGGCACGTCCGGTGCGACCGGGTCCTCGTCGGACGCTGCTGCTGCGAAGTGGGCGAACCAGCTCTGCTCGACGCTCGTCGCCCGGGCGAAGCCGGTGCAGCCACCGAACGTGAAGGGCACCACGCCGGAGGACACGCAGCAGTCGCTCGTGACCTTCTTCACCACGGTGGTCGACACGCAGGGCGTCCAGCTCGACACGCTCAAGACCATCGGCGAGCCGCCGGTCAAGGGTGCCGTCTCGGATTGGAAGTCCGCCGTGAAGAAGCTGCGGACCATCCGCAAGCGCGTCGCGAAGGTGGAACGTGGGATCAAGGCCGCGCCCGCGAACAACCAGGCCGACCTGACGAAGCTCATGACGAACCTGGCCAAGGAGTCGAAGACGCTGGCCTCGTACAACGGGCCCGTCAGTTCGCTCAAGACGAACAAGGCCATCGGTCCGGCGCTGCAAGCTGAGCCGGCCTGCGCGACGCTCCTCTAAACAGCACGTCGCTGACCACGCACGCCCGGGGACGAAGGTGTCTCCGGGCGGTGTGGCGCGCTTGACATCTCCGTCCGTTTACGAGACGTTTCATGGGCTCTGTGACGGTTGTCGCTCGCCTGCCCGTGTCACGCAGGTGTGTTTCCCGCCGGGGCGTCCCAACATCGTGTCCCAAAACGGAAGGAAGTCCCGATGAGTGGATCTCAGTCAGGCGCCGCCACGCGCCGCAAAGCGCTCGCGCTCAGCGCGATCGCGGCGTCCGCTGCCTTCGGTGCCGTCGCCGCACCTGCTCAGGCGAACTTCAAGAAGACGCTTACGTACTCTTGCCTGTACCCGTACCTGCTTGACCCGCAGCCGCTGACGGTCAACATCGACGCGGTCATCCCGGACACGATCCAGGTCGGCGTCCCGACCGGTCAGTTCACGATCAACGTCGTCGCGACCGCGGGTGGCGACACCTCGAGCGCCGTCGGCCTCATCGGTGCGTCGTCGGTCTCCGGTACGTCGAGCGCGGTGTCCACGGTGTACGCCCCGGGCATCACCGCGTCCAACAAGCTCGCCATCAAGGTGCCGATCACGGTTCCGCAGCAGAAGGTCACCACCACCGGCGACCTCACCCTCAGCGCCACGGGCAAGACCCCGTCGCTGACCTTCCCGCAGGAAGGCTCGCTGAAGATCACCGTCGACAGCATCAAGCTGCTCCTCAAGGCGCAGGACGCCTCGGGCAACGACATCCCGAACATCGACAACCCGGACGGCGTTCCGAACAGCGACAGCGACCCGCTGACGTTCGACGTCGCGTGCACCCTCGCGGTCACGTCGCCGCCGCAGGACACGACGCTCGCCGCCGCGATCCCGATCACGAACGGCCCGACGCCCACGCCGACCCCGACGCCGACGCCCACGCCGACCCCGACGCCGACGCCCACGCCGACGCCGACCCCGACGCCGACGCCGACCCCCACGCCGACGCCGACGCCGACGCCGACGCCGACGCCGACGCCGACCCCCACGCCGACGCCGACCCCCACGCCGACCCCGACGCCGACCCCCACGCCGACGCCGACCCCGACGCCGACGCCGACGCCGACGCCGACCCTGGCGCCGTCGTTCAACCGGTTCCTCGCGCAGTACGCGTTTGCGAACCTGGGTGGCCTCGCGGTCTTCGAGGGCAACCGCTTCGGCGGCCTCAAGTCCGTCCAGGTCGGTGGCACGAAGGGCGGGATCCTGCTGGGTCTCCCCAACCTGATCATCACGACGCTGCCCGGCAAGGCCGCCGGCAGCTACCCGCTGACGATCACGACCTCTGCGGGCACCAGCCCGGAGACGGCCGCCGCCACGGTGAAGTACACGTCGCTCTGGTAGACCGCATCTGGTGAGCGCCGCCCCGGTTCGCCGGGGCAGCGTGCTCGCTTGAGAAGGCCCGTCTC
>JAVHXX010000454.1 GCA_031119595.1 Patulibacter sp.
CTGCTCTGGTTCTCGATGCGCATCTCGGCATCGACGAGGACGTCCGGTTTGCCGTCGCGGTCGAAGTCGAGCAGCGTGAGGGCGTGCCCGGGGAGCACGATGGCGCCCTCCTGGATCCGGACCTGGAGCTGCGGTCCAGACGGCGTGTACCCGTACCCGTGCGCCTGCACGTCGAGCGTGCCCGACGGCATCGGGTCGTTGATCTGCGTGCCCTCCGCCTGCTGGACGAGGGCCTTGGTCCCGGACGGCCACACGTTCGTGGCCAGCGCGGACGGCGCGGGGACGAGGACGAGCAAGGCAGCGGCGAACGCGACCCGGAGGGGCGCGATGCGGCGAGCGCGGTGCATCAAGAGGTGGCTTTCAGGTGGGCGCCGAGGCGCCGGGGTGGGTTCTCCCGCGTGCGGCTCAGGACAGCCGTGCTCACTCAGGGTCGATGGAGGATAGACCCGCTCGGGCGCGCCAGGTGAAACGCATCGACCACACGTTGAAGCCCGCTCAGTGCTGGCAGGCCGGGCACCAGTAGGTCATGCGGTTGTCGTCGCCCTGGCCACGGGACGCGATCGGGCCACCGCACCGTGGGCAGTGGGTGAGCCGGTAGACGTGCCGTTCGCGCATCTGCGTGCCGCCACGGGCCGAGTCGGCCATGCGCGGCCGCACCGCCTCGATCACGCGCAACACCTCCTCGTCGGTGGTGCGCGCCAACGGTTTCCAGGGGTCGAGGCGGGCATCGAAGCAGCCCTCGGCCTTCCACATGTTCCCGATGCCGGCGACGGTCTGCTGGTCGAGGATCGCGTCCCCGACGGCGCGGGTCGGGTCGTCCTCGCGGAGGCGCTTCAGGAAGCGCGCCTCGTCGAAGGCCTCGGCGAGGATGTCCGGACCGAGGTTCGCGACGCGCCGGTCGATCCGGGAGCGCAGGCCGGTGAGGAGTTCGAGGAGCGGCCCGTCGAACTGGACGACCTCGTGGTTCTTCGCCCGGAACACCATCCACGCCCGGCGCGGAGCCCGGCGCCACCGGGCGCCGACCCGGCCCGTGTACCAGGAGCCCGTCATGCGCAGGTGCGAATGGATGGCCAGATCGCCCTCGAAGCGCAGGAAGAGATGCTTGCCGTAGGGCTCGACCGCTTCGACCGCCCGCCCGGCCAGGCGCTCGTCCCAGCCGCGGGTCGAGCCGTGCCGCGCTTCGATCTGCGGCACCTCGCCCAGCAGGATCGGGCGGATCCGGTTGGCCGCGTAGGCGATCGTGTCTCCCTCGGGCATGCGCTCGAGGAAGGCTACGCGGGAGCCGGGGCGGCCGGTTCATCCGACACCCGACCAGGGGCACACAAGCTGGCGGGGTAACGGCTTTATGGTGGCGCCATGGCTGCAGTCACGACGCTCGTGCGTGAACTCGGCGCCGCCGTCGGCGCCGACCATGTCCGGGCACCGACGGCCGAGGAACTCGAGGACGCCACCCGCTGGACCGGGCTCCGCGGCGCCGCCGACGCGATCGTGACCCCTCCGGACGCCGCCGGCGTGGAAGCCGCCGTGCGCTGGTGTTACGAGCACGACCAACCGATCACGGTGCGCGGCGGCGGCACCGGCCTCTCCGGCGGCGCGGTGCCCGACGGCGGCGTGATCATCTCGACCGCCGGCCTGAACCGGATCCGCTCCCTCGACCCGGAGTGGTGGCGCTGCGAGGTCGAGGCGGGCATGACCACCGCCGAGCTCCAGCGGCGCGTGCGTGAGGTCGGCCTGCGGTTCCCGCCCGACCCGGGCGCGGCGGCCACGAGCCACATCGGCGGCAACCTCGCCACGAACGCCGGCGGCCCGCATGCCTTCGGGCACGGCGTCACCCGCGCGTGGGTGCTCGGCGTGGAGGCCGTGCTCGCTCCGGGCGAGCTCGTGCAGATCGGCGGCCCGACCCGCAAGGACGTCGCCGGGTACGACCTCACCTCGCTGCTCGTCGGCAGCGAAGGCACCCTCGGCGTGATCACCGCGGCGTGGCTGCGGCTCGTGCCGCCGCCCGGCGCCGAACAGGTCGTCCTCGGGCTCTTCCCGGGGCTCGCCGCGGCCCAGGAGGGCATCGCGGGCGCGCTCACCTGCGGCGCCGTGCCGGTCTCGCTCGAACTCCTCGACGGCGGCACGCTCCAGGACGCCGGCGCGACGCTCCCCGTCGAGGGCGCGGCGATCGAGTGGCAGTCCCTCGCCGACCCGACCGGCGCCGTGCTGCTCACCGCCACGATCGAGGGCGACCTCGTCGAGGCGACCGCGGCGCGGGGCGACGCCCTCGTCGATGCGTGGCAGGAGGCCGGCGCCACCTGGACGGCCGTGCCGGGACCAACCGTGGCGGCCGCCCTCGCGGAGTGGCGCGCCGGGATCTCGGGCGCCGTCGCGGCGCGCCGGGGCGGGAAGCTCAGCGAGGACGTCGCCGTGCCGACCGATCGCGTCGCCGACCTGCTCCGCGGCAGCGCCGCCATCGCCCGCCGCCATGCGCTCGAGCACGCGGCCTGGGGCCACGCCGGCGACGGCAACATCCACTGCACCTTCCTGCTCGACCCCGCCGATCCGGCCAAGGTGGGCCGCGCCGAGGAGGCCGCCGTCGAACTCTTCTCGCTGGCGGCGTCGCTCGGCGGCACGGTGAGCGGCGAGCATGGGCTCGGCCGCCTCAAGAGCGGCCACCTCGGTGAGCAGTGGGGCCCCGCGGCCGTCACCGCGCACCGCGCCATCAAGGACGCCCTCGACCCGAAGGGCCTCTTCAGCCCCGGGCGCAAGGTCGCCTGAGGCGGGGGCGCCCGCGCAGCGGTTGCATCAGGAGCGATGTAGCGTCTACGCTCAGACGATGACGCCACCTGACGCCCTCAAGACCGAGGTGGGCATCCGCGAACTCCACGATCAGCTGAGCCGGTACGTCCGCCATGTCGAGGAGGGCGGCGAGGTGTACGTCACGTCTCGTGGTCGCCGCGTGGCGCGGCTGACCGCGGTCGGACTGAGCGATCCGCTGGTCGACCTCCGCGCTCGGGGGATCGTCAGCAATCCCACAGCCGACTGGACGCCCCGAGCCGATCGACCCGCGATAGACGGGTCCCTCGCGGCGATCGTGGCGGAGCAGCGGCGCTGATCGCCTACTTCGACACGTCCGCGATCGTCACATTGCTGGTCGACGAGGACGCCTCGGACATCGCCATCGAACTCTGGGGCGTCGCCGACTCGAAGGTGACGAGCCAGCTTGCCTACCCCGAGGCGCGAGCCGCGCTCGCGGCTGCCGCACGGGGCAATCGCCTGTCGGAAGATGCGCTCGACGCAGCCATCCACGATCTGGACCGGGCCCTCGAGGCGACGCTCCTGATCGGTGTCGACCGAGAGCTCGCCCGAGCCGCCGGGGCCCTCGCGCACACCCACGCGCTCCGCGGCTACGACGCCGTCCATCTCGCGACTGCACTCACGATCACCGACCCCGGCCTGGTGGTCGTCACCTGGGACCGCGATCTGTCGTCCGCGGCGTTCGCCGCAGGGTGCTCCGTCGCCCCGGCGCTTCGCTGAGTGAGGCGCTCGTCAGCCCTCGTGGGGCCGCTCTTCACCCCTCCTGGGGCAGCTCGCGGGCGTCGAGGCGCTTGATCTCGTCGCCGCCCATCGCGGCCGGGAAGGTCGCGACCTCCGCGTAGCTCGCCACGCCGCCGACCACGTACGGGTCGGCGTCGAAGTCCTTCAGCAGCGCGGCGGCATCCGAGCCGGCGCCGAGGACGCCGGCGCCGGAGCCGTCCTCGAAGCGCCCCGCGGCGATCACGACGCCGTCGGCGACGAGCCCGCCGAGCCACTCGAGATGCGCCTCGCGGAGGGCACCGACCTCGTCGGGCGTTCCGGAGTACGTGCTGCGCAGGAGGATCATGCGCCGCAGGCTAGCCGGGGCCGATCGTGAAC
>JAVHXX010000015.1 GCA_031119595.1 Patulibacter sp.
GTTCGGAGCATCGGCATCGCCGTCAAGGATGGGCCGTACCGTTCTCGCGGATGGGCCTCCCGGCCCTTGTCCGGCCTCGGGGCTTCGCCTGATAATCGCTGAAGCTTGGCGTCGAATCCTCTTCCCGCATTGCTCGAGCAGATCGACGAGCTCCTTACTGCCTCGCCCTCGAGCGAGCCGGCGGCGCTTGCTCGTCTCGAACGGACGCTGACCGACGGATATGCCCATGCGCTCTCGCTCGAGGCCGAGCGGTTCCGGCCCACCGGCCGTGCCGGCACCACCCGAGGCGGCGACCACGGAGACGCCGCGCGGGTCGATGCCGTCGCGGATGAGGTCCGCGAGGACGGTGAGCGAGAGGACGGTGGCGACGAGGATGCCGCCGGGCACGAGCGTGAGGTGCGGCGAGCCGATGAGCTGCTTGATGCCGTCGTCGAGCATGGTGCCCCACGACGGGTTCGGCTGCTGGACGCCGGCTCCGAGGAACGACAGCGACGCCTCGATCGCGATGGTCTGGGTGAGCACGATCGGGGTCAGTGCGAGGACGGTGCCGCTGACGTTCGGGAGGATCTCCCGCCGCATGACGTGCGCCGCGCCGAAGCCCTGGGAGCGCGCCGCCTCCACGAACGGCTGCTCCCGCAGCACGAGCACGGCGCCGCGCAGCGGCCTCGCCACGTAGACGATGTTGATGAGGCCGATGATGAACGCCGTCATCCAGATCGATCCGCCGTGGATCGTGACGACCCCGAGGTTCAGTCCGCCGAGCGCGGTGGCCACGCCGAGGGCGATCCCGAGCACGATCACCGGGAACGCCCAGAGCACGTCGAGCGCACGCGAGATCACGCCGTCGGTGAACCCCCGCAGGTAGCCGGCGAGGATGCCGAGCGTCACGCCGACCAGCAGCGAGATGAGGGTCGCGACGAGCCCGATGGCCAGGGAGTTCCGGCCGCCGTAGAGCAGCCGGACCATCACGTCACGGCCGTTGCCGTCGGCGCCGAGGAAGTACCGGCCGGTCCACGTCGGGCCGAGCGGCACACCGTCGTACGCGACGACGGGGGTGCTCTGCCCGTGGAGCGTGACGTAGTCGGCGAGGTGGTTCTTCAGCGGCCCGGTGTGGGCGACGTGGTCGGCCCACACCGGTGCGGCGAGGCTGCTGCCGACGACGAGCACGAGCACGAGCACCGCGATCCGGCCGCTCCAGGAGCGGCCGATCGCGCGCAGCGCCGCGCGCCAGGGTGAGGCAGCAGCCCCCACGGACCTACTTCGTCGCCTTGAGCGCCAGCGAGGAGAAATCGAGCTGGTACACGGGGCTGAAGAACACGCGCCCGAACGCGACCCGGTCCGAGGTGATCACCGTGAGCTTGCGGTGGCCGTACGGGATCACCGAGGCGTCCTTCACGGCGAGCGCGTCGGCCTGCTCGAAGGCGGCTTCGCCCTGGTGGACGTCGAGGTACGAGTCGCCCTTCTTGATGAGCGCGTTGAGCGCCGGATCGTTCTCGTTGCTGAGGTTGATGTTGTAGGTCGGGGTGATCGCCTTCCCGTCGACGAGCTGCAGGAAGCTCTGCGGGTGCGGGTAGTCCTCGAACCAGTTGTAGACGCCGATCTGGGCCTTCGTCGACTGGTCGGAGACCGCGTTGTAGAACGAGTCGCCGTCGATCGACTTCGGCTTGGCCTTCAGGCCGATCTGGTTGAGGAGGTCGGCCATGTAGTTGGCGACCGCAGGCGACGGATCCTGGTCGTCGGACCAGACCGTGATGCTCTCGCCGGCGTGGCCGGACTGCTGGATGAGCGCCTTCGCCTTCGCGATGTCCGGGGCCTGGTCGATCGCGCCGTACGGGCACGGGTTGAGCTTTTTGTAGCCGACCATGCCGGGAGCCAGCAGGTTGCAGTCGGGCTCGAGGAGGCCGGAGAAGAGCCGCGCGAGCGCGCGCTCGTCGACGGCCGTGGCGACCGCCTGGCGGACCAGCGGATCGTCGAACGGCTTCGCCTGGACGTTCAGGAAGTAGTAGTACGTCGAGTTCGTCGTGTATTCGGCGTAGCGGCCCTTCGCCTGCTCGCGCAGGATCCGCAGCTGGTCGGCCGGCGGCGGGTCGTTGATGAAGTCGACCTTGTTCTGGAGGACGTCCTGCGCCTGCCGGCGCTGGTTGCTCACGATCGAGATGTCGATGCGGTCCGCGCTCGCGACCGGCACGTCCGGGAGGGCCTTGAACGAGGCGACCTTCTGGAGCGAGAAGCCCTTGCGGTCCTGGACATTCGTGATGCTCAGCGGACCGACGCCGGGCGGCGGGGTCTTCGTCTCGTCCTTGAACGGCGTGTCGCCGGGGACGAGCGCCGCGAAGGGCAGCGCGAGCTTGTACTTGAACTGGGCGTCTGGAGCGGTGAGCCTGATCCTGATCGTGCCCGTGGCGTCGTTCGCGGTGATGCCCGAGATGTCGCCGTCGGCCTTGCCGGCCTTCGTGTAGGCGTCGACGCCCTGGATGCCGCCGTAGTAGGTGGCGCCGCCCGACTGCAGCTGGAGCACGCGCTTGATCTCGTGCTCGAAGTCGCTCGCCTTCACCGCCGAACCGTCGGAGTAGGTGAGGCCCGGGCGGAGCGTGAGGGTGTAGCCGGTGCCGTCTGCGGAGATGTCCGGCATGGCGGAGGCCAGGCCCGGGGTGAGCTCGGACGCGGCGGCGCCGGCCCCGCGCTTGTAGGTGAGGAGCGTGCCGTAGACCGGCCACATCACCTGGAAGCTGTTGCTCGTGAACGCGAGCGCGGGGTCGAGGGAGTCGGGGAAGTTGGAGTAGTACCCGGTGAGCGTGCCACCGGACTGGATCGGCTCCTTGGACCCGGCGTTGCCCGAGTCCGAGCCGCTGCCACACCCGGCGGTCAGCAGCGCCGTCGACGCGAGGGCGGTGCCGACGAGGATCCGTGATCGATTCATAGGTGCTCGTGCCTCGGGGGGAACAGGCCGCTGGGTACGCGGCGTAGACATGGTGCGTGGATCGCCTCCGCCCCACGCGCCGGATCTGGCGCGATCGGAGCGGCGATCAAGGTACTCGGCAAGTACGAGAACAATCTGAGATCCCCTGCTTGCGGGTGGGCGTTCCGGGGGACAACACCTGTGCTGTCCGCGGCGTTCCCCGCCGGCGACCGGGCCCGCGCGGGGGCTCCCGCGCGCCCGCTGCACGGGCGTCCTTGTGGCCCGGCCCGCCATTCCTTACGCTTGCCCTGGCAAGCAACACCCCGACCGGTCCCCTTCCACGCCGATGCCCGACACCGCAGATCGCCCCGCAGGTCGCTTCACGCACGTGATCGGCCGCGACCACGTCGCATCGTGGACCTCCGCCGAGATCGGCGCGTGGACCGGCATGATCGAGGCGTTCGAGTCGCAGCAGCGGCGCTACACCGCGGATCTCGAACGCACCCTCGGCCTGAGTCCGAGCGCCGCCGGGATCCTCGGACAACTCGACGGCACGCCCGAGGGCCGCGCGCGCCTGTCGGCGCTCGCCACCGAATCGCGTCTCAGCCTGTCGCGCGTCTCCCGCATCGTCGACACCCTCGAGGCGCGCGGGCTCGTCTACAAGCGCCAGTGCCCGGGCGATGCCCGTGCGACCAACGCGCACATCACCGAAGAGGGCCGCGCCGCCGCGCAGGCGTCGCAGGTCTTCCTCAGCGCCTGGCTCCGCGAGCAGTTCTTCGGCCGGCTCACCCCGGACGAGACCCAGGCCCTCGCGACGGTGTTCAGCCGCCTCAGCGGCACGTCGCGTTAGGCGGCGGCTACCCCGGGCCGCGGCGCCGTGGTGACCTGCGTGCCGTAGCGCTTGGCGGCGCGCTCCTTCGCCTTCGCCGCCTCGACCGCGCGGTCACGTGGCGGCGCGGTGGTCACGAGCCCGTCGAGCAGACGCTGCGTGATCGCGGCGATCTCGGCGACGGCCTCGTCGAAGACCTCCTGGTTCGCCTGCGACGGCTTCGTCGAGCCGCTCACCTTGCGCACGTACTGCAGGGCCGCCGCGGCGACCTCGTCGGAGGTCGCGGGCGGTTCGAAGTTGTTCAACACGCGGATGTTCCGGCACATGGCCCGAGGGTAGCTCGCGCGGCGGCCCGCGTGGCGCCGATTCCCCAGTCGGCGCGGGCGGGCCGCTGCCCGGGCCGCTGCCCGCGTGCGCGGCGTGTGAGCCCCGCGTGGGTGTGCTGTGAGCGGCGCCGTCGATGCTCGGTCCATGACCACCACGCATTCCTCCGAGCCGGCGGTCGCCGCACGCGGCCTGACCAAGCGCTTCGGAGACACCCAGGCCCTCGCCGGCATCGACCTCGAGGTGCCCGCCGGATCGATCCTCGGCGTGCTCGGGCCGAACGGCGCCGGCAAGACGACCGCCGTCCGCATCCTCGCGACGCTGCTGCGTCCCGACGCCGGCGAGGCCCGCATCGGCGGCCTCGACATCGTGAGGGACGCGGGCCGCGTGCGGCAGCTGATCGGCCTGACCGGTCAGTACGCGTCCGTCGACGAGACGCTCTCCGGCATGCAGAACCTCGTGATGATCGGCCGGCTCCTGGACCTCTCCGGGAAGCAGGCCAAGCTCCGCGCGAAGGAACTCCTGGAGTGGTTCGATCTCACCGAGGCGGCGAGCCGCCCGGCCCGCACCTACTCGGGCGGCATGCGGCGACGCCTCGACCTGGCGGCCAGCCTCGTGGGGCGCCCGTCGGTGGTGTTCCTCGACGAGCCGACCACCGGCCTGGACCCGACGAAGCGGGACGACATGTGGAACGTCGTCCGCACGATCGTCGACGAGGGCGCATCGGTGCTGCTCACCACGCAGTACCTCGAGGAGGCCGACGCCCTCGCCGACCGCATCACCGTGATCGACCGCGGCCGCGTGATCGCGGACGACACGCCCAACGCCCTGAAGACCGTCGTCGGTGGGCAGACCCTCGTGGTGCGCCCTGCCGACCAGGCCCGCCTCATGGACACCCGCCGCATCCTCCACGACCTCGGCGGCATGCCCGTCGAGTCGCCCGGGAACGGGGTGCTGTCGGTCGCGGTCGACGGCGACGACGACCTCGCCGCGGCCGTGGCCCGGCTCGGCGCCGCGGGCATCCGCGTGACCGAGCTGTCCCTGCGACTCCCGAGCCTCGACGAGGTCTTCTTCAGCCTCACGCAGGGCCCGGGATCGGCTCGGGCACGAGAAGCCGCCACCGAGCTGGAGGTCGCGGCATGAGCACCCAGACCCTCGCCGCCAACCCCGCGCTCGCCGCCGGCGACGTCGCGACGAAGCACCGCGTGCCCGCGATCGTGCGCCACAGCCTGCTGCTCGCCCAGCGGAGCCTGATGAAGACGTTCCGCACGCCCGAAGCGCTGATCGACGTGACCATCCAGCCGGCAATCTTCCTCGTCCTGTTCACGTACGTGTTCGGCGGGGCGATCTCCCACGGCTCCCAGCACGACTACCTCCAGTACCTGCTGCCCGGCATCCTCGGCCAGACCATCGCGCTGGGCGGCATCGCCATCGGCGTGAACCTCAGCGAGGACGTCGACAAGGGCATCTTCGACCGCTTCCGTGCGCTGCCGATCGGTCGCTCCGTGCCGTTGATCGGAGCGGTCGCCGCCGACGTCTTCCGGTACGCGTCGGTGTTCATCGTGACGATGGTGATGGGCTACATCCTCGGCTTCCGCGCCTCCGGCAGCGTGCTCGACATCCTCGCCGCCGGCGTGCTCGCGGCCGCGTTCGCGCTCTGCCTCAGCTGGGCGTCGGTGTGGGTCGGGATGAAGGCCCGCACGCCGGGCGCAGTGCAGGGGATCATGATGCTGATCCTCTTCCCGCTGAGCTTCGCGTCGAGCACGTTCGCGTCGCCGACGACCATGCCGAGCTGGCTCCGCACGTTCAGCGAGAACAACCCGCTCACGCACCTCGTCGACGCGGAGCGCTCGCTGCTCACCGGCGCGCCGATGGGCGATCACCTCTGGCAGACCGGCCTCTGGATGGTCGGCCTCGTCGCGGTGTTCTTCCCGCTCGCGCTCCGCGCGTACCGCAAGAAGGTCTGACCGGCGGCGGGCGGTCGCCCGCCAGTCCTGGACCGGAGCGCGGCCCGGCGGTGCCTCAGGGCGTCGCCGGGTCGGCGCGTTTCACGGCATCGTCGCGGTCGAGGGCCCGCCCGGCGGAGAACGCCTCGGCGAAGGCGTCGTCGCCGAGGGCCTCGCGGAGCAGGGTCGTGAGCCGCACGACCTCGGGGTTCGAGTCGTCGTTGGCGCCGCGCAGGCGCGCCGCGGCCCCGAGCATCTGCGCGCCGTCGACGAACCGCCCGTCGTGGGCGGCGAGCGCGATCGACGACAGCGACACGAGCGCGACGATCGGCATGTCGTCGGTGTCGACGCCGGCGGCGTACGCGATGCCCTGCAGTTCACGGGCGAGGTCGACCTGCCCCGACTCGAGCTCGACGAGTGCGGCCGTCGCGTGGACGATCGCGTGGACGTGCCCGCGGCCCGGCCCGAACTCGCCGAGCCTGGCGACCGATGCGAGCGCCTGGTCGAGGACCTCGCGGGCCTCCTCGCGCTCGCCGAGCTGCCAGAGCATGCGGGCCAGCGCGCCGGAGGCGAGCGCGGCTTCCGCGCTGCCGAGGTCGGTCGACTCCCGCGCGCGGCGCACGTGGGCGAGCGCCGCGTGGGTGTCGCCCTGACGCTGGTTCACGTCGGCGAGGCGCAGGTGCAGCATGGCGTTCTCCCCCTCCGCGCCCAGCTCCGCCGACAGCGCCTGGGCGTCCTCGAGGGCGCTCTGCGCGCCGGGGAGGTCGTTCTCGAGCATGGCCAGCCCGCCGAGGCCCATGAGCGTGACCGTCAGGCCCCAGCGGTCGCCGATCTCCCGGAACATCGCCTCGGAGACGGTGAACTTCGAGCGCATCACCTCGAGGTCGCCCTCGTTCTCCGCCCACTGTGCCTCGGCGAGTGGCACGGCCGCGCGGATCCACGGGTCCTCGCTGCGGCGGGCCTCGTCGAAGAACCGCTGCGCGCGGGTCAGGTCCTGGGCGCCCCAGGCGAGCATGGCCTTGGCGATCATCAGGATCGGCCGCGCGGAGATGTCGAGCTGCTCCATCTCCTCGAGGATCGGACCGGCCTGCAGGTCGACCCGCACGCCCTCGTCCTCGAGCTGCGACACCGTCCGGGCGATGAGGAGGTCGGCCGGATCGGCCTTGCCGGGTGCCGTGACGGCGAGCTTCATCGCCGCCATGGCATCGCGGGAGTTCCCGGACAGCACGAAGAACCAGCCGAGCGACACGCTCAGGTGCACGGCACGCGCGCCGTCGCCGCGCTCCACGAGCCAGCGCAGGCCCGCCATCACGTTCTCGCGTTCGGCCTTGAGGCGCGCGAACCACGGGAGCTGGTCGGCGGTGCGCAGGTGCGCGTCGGCCTCGTCGACGAAGTCGGCGAAGTACTCGGCCTGGGCGGTCCGGATGCGGCCGAGTTCGCCGAGTTCCTCCATGCGCTCGATGCCGTACTCGCGGATCGTCTCGAGCATCCGGTAGCGCGCGCCCTGCCCGGTGTCGTCGTCGACGAGCACGAGCAGGGACTTGTCGACGAGCGCCGCGAGCAGGTCGGGGACGTCGGCCTCGTCGACGCCGTCGCCGGCACACACCGCCGCCGCCGACTCGGGCACGACGCCGGCCGGGAAGATCGCGATGCGGCGGGCGAGCGCACGCTCGGCCTCGTCGAGCAGCTCCCAGCTCCAGTCGACGACGGCCCGCAGCGTGCGCTGGCGTGGCAGGGCGGCGCGGCTGCCACCGGTCAGCAGGCGGAAGCGGTCGTCGAGGCGCTCGGCGATCTGCGCGACGGGCAGCGAACGCAGGCGCGCCGTGGCGAGCTCGATGGCGAGCGGTTGCCCGTCGAGGCGACGGCAGATCTCGATGACCTCGGCGACCGTGGCGTCGTCGACCGCGAACCCCGGGGCCGCAGCGGCGGCGCGGTCGGCGAAGAGCCGGACCGCCGGGTAGGTGAGCGCCTCCTCGGCGGTCGCGCCGACCGGTGGCATCCCGAGCGGCGGGATCTGCGCGAGATGCTCGCCGGGGATCCCGAGCGGCTCGCGGCTCGTCGCGATGATCCGCAGCCCGGGGCAGTGGCCGAGCAGGTCGTCGGCGAGGATCGCGGCGGCGGTCACGAGGTGCTCGCAGTTGTCGAGCACGAGCAGCGTCTCGCGGCCGGAGAGCACGTCGATCACGTGCGACACGGCGTCCGAACGGTCGCTCGCCGCGAGCGACGACGCGTTGCCGGCGAGCGTGGTCTCGCGCATCCCGAGCGCGCTGAGGACGCCCGCGCCGACGTCGTCCGGATCGGTGATCGAGGCGAGCTCGACCATCCACACGCCGTCCGGGCTGCGCGGGGTCTGGAGTGCCGCGACCTCGCCGGCCAGGCGGGTCTTGCCGGCGCCGCCAGGCCCGATGAGCGTGACGAGGCGGTGGGTGCCGAGAAGGTCGTCGAGCCGGGCGACCTCGGCGTCGCGGCCGACGAACGACGTCATCCCGAAGCGCAGGTTCGTGCGGCGGGGCGGTGCCGGGGCGGCCTCGACGGGCGGAGGCGGCATGAGCGCGGAGGCTCCGTTGCCCACCGGGAGCGCCGGCCGCCCGGAGGCCGAGCCGTCGACGACGGCGAGCTGCGCGGCCACGAGCTCCGCCGACGGCACCGCGCCGAGTTCCTCGTCGAGCCGGGTGCGGAGCTGCTCGTAGGCGTCGAGGGCGTCCGCCGAGCGACCCGCCGCAGCGAGGGCACGGAGACGATGGGCGGCGAGGCGTTCGTTGAGCGGGTTCGCGGTGGTGAGCGCGTCGAGTTCGGCGACGAGACTGCCGGGGTCGACGCCGACGGCGAGGTCGGCCTCGATCCGGTCGACGGTGGCGGCGACGCGGAGGTCGTCGAGGCGGCCTGCGGCCAGGCGGGCGAAATGCTGGGTCGCGGCGAATTCGACGAGCGCGGGGCCACGCCACAGCGCGAGCGCCTCGACGAGGGTCTCGCGCGCGACCTCGGCCTCGCCACGGCGCAGCGCGGCCGCGCCGTCTGCGGCGAGACGCTCGAAGCAGAGCGCGTCGACGGCGACCGGTTCGATCGCGAGCGAGTAGCCGACCGGACCGGACGTGACGAGGTCACCGGGCCCGAGGGCGCGTCGCAGCCGCGACACGAGCGCCTGGAGGGCGTGGGCGGCGTCGCCCGGCGGGCGGTCGTCCCAGACCGCGTCGATGAGGGTGTCGCGGGAGACGGCGCGGCCCGCGTCGAGGGCGAGGCAGGCCAGGAGTGCGCGCACGCGGGCGCCGGGCACGGTGACCTCGGCGCCGTCGCGCCGGACCTCCAGCGCTCCCAGGACGGCCACCTCCATCGGCCGCAGTCTATGGAGGTGGGCGGGGCCGGCGATGGCGACGGCGACCGGTCGCCCGGAAGCCGCTCCGGCGCGGTAGAACTGCGCCATGAAGGTGGGGATGGCGGGCGGCCGGTTGGTCGCGCAGGACGAGGCCTCCGGGCGCTGGCACCCGATCGGTGCGCCCTGGGACGACGACCTGCTCGCGTTCCTCGCGGGTGGCGCCGATGCCCGCGACCGCGCCGCCACCCTGATCGCCGAAGGTGCGCCGATCGAGGGCGAACCGGCGGGGCTGCCGTTCACGCCGCGGTCGCTGCGGGCGTTCATGCTCTGGGAGCGGCACTTCACGACGGCGGCGCGCACGATGGTCCGGCGGTTCATGCCGACCGCCGTCGGGCTCGTCGCCGACGCCTGGGCGCTCACCGGGCGGGTGTTCCCGCCGCTGCAGCCCGGGAAGCGCTTCCACGAGGTGCCGGTGTTCTACATGGGCAACCACACCGCGATCGGCGGTGCCGGCGAGACGATCGACTTCCGGGGCACCGCCTGTCCGGATTTCGAGCTCGAGCTCGGGATGGTGCTCGCGCACGCCGTCTCCGATCCGACCGGAGACCAGGCCCTCGCGGCGATCGGCGGGTTCTTCGTGCTCAACGACTGGAGCGCCCGCGACGTGCAGTTCCGCGACGAGCGCACGAGCCCCTTCGGCGGCGTGGTGAAGGCGAAGTCGTTCGCGACGTCGATCGGCCCGGTGGTCGTGACGCCCGACGAGGTCCTCGGCCGGCTCGAGGAGCTCGTGGGCGAGGTGCACGTGAACGGCGAGCACTGGTCGACCGCCAGCGGCGCCGGCCCGACCCACGACCTCGGCGCGATGGTCGCCTACGCCGCCGCCGGCGAGACGCTCGCACCCGGCGATGTCCTGTCGACCGGCACCCTGCCGGGTGGGTGTGGCCTCGAACTGAACCGGTTCCTCACCGACGGCGACGAGGTCACGCTGCACCTCGAGGGTGTCGGCACGCTCACGAACCGGGTCCGCGTGCACTGAGCGGTCCCCGCGCCCGCCCGGCTCGGGCGGGGCCGTGACCGCTCCGCCGGCGAGCCGACGACGGCACGTCGGCGGGCGCCCGCTCTGGACACGCTCAACCTGCGCGCGCCACGGGCCGATGGCATGGCTACGGTGCGCATCGTTGCCGTCGCCGTCTCCGCCACGATGTCCGACTGGATCGATCCCTACGCCGATCTTCGGCCGACCGTCGCCGAGCCGCTGCCCGGCCGGCCGTCCCTCGTGATCGACGGCCGCGTCCACCTCCTCGCGCCGGTGCGGTCGCGGGTGATCGCGGGCCTGATCGACGTCGCGTGCTACCGCGTCGTCATGGGCCTGCTGCTCTACGGCTGGCTGTGGCTCGCGGCACTCCACGAGGCGCGCGGCGACGACCTCACCGGCGCGCCGCTCACGATCGCCGTCGCCTACTACGGCTTCACCCTCGCCTTCTTCGGCCCGGCGACCTTCCGCGGCGGCGGACGGTCCGTCGGGAAGCGCCTCGTCGGGATCCGCGTGGCGTCCGCCGACGGCGGCCCGCTCACGCTCCGCGCGATGCTGATCCGCGAGTGGCTCTTCCGGGCCCTGCCGCTCGTGGCGTTGCCGCTGCACACCATCCCGGGCCTGCTCGACCTCCTGCTCGTGGCCGTCGGTGTGGCGGTGGTGGTGCAGGCCGGATCGGAGCCGGGTGTCCAGACGTTCTACGACCGCGCCGCCGGGACGGTCGTGATCGAGGACGAGCCCCAGCCGCTGCGGCCGGCGGCGCCGGCGGCGCCGGCCGGCGGCCCTAGGTGAGGACGCGAACGGGTGCGCCGGCCCGCCAGGCGAGGATGTCCTCGACGGCGCCGGCGTAGAACACGTCGTAGGTCTGGCGGGTCACGTACCCCAGGTGCGGCGTGAGCACGGTGCGCGGCGCCCCGCGCAGCGGATGGTCGGCCGGGAGCGGCTCCTGGTCGTAGACGTCGAGGCCCGCGCCGGCGATGCGCCCGGCGTGGAGTGCGTCGAGCAGCGACGGCGTGTCGACGATCGGCCCGCGCGACGTGTTCACGAGCACCGCCGTCGGTTTCATCGCCCCGATCTCGTCGGCGCCGACGAGTCCGATGCTGCGCTCGCTCATGCCGTAGTGCACGCTGACCACGTCGGCCTGCGCGAACAGGTCTGCCTTCGCCACGGCGCGGGCGCCGAGCTCCGCGGCGTGGGCCGGGTCGAGGTGCTGGCTCCACGCGAGCACGTCCATCCCGAAGGCCTTCGCGATCAGCACCATCGCCGACCCGAGCCGCCCCAGGCCGACGATCCCGAGCGTCGCCCCGTCGAGCTCGAAGCCGACCGTCTCCTGCCAGCGGCCCTCGCGCATGCCGTGGTCCGCAACCGGGATCGAGCGCAGCACGGCGAGGATCAGTCCCCAGGCGAGTTCGACCGTCGCGAGGCGGCGGCCGTCCGTGCCGCAGACGGTGATCCCGGCGGCGCGGCATGCGTCGAGGTCGATCGATCTGTTCGCCATGCCCGTCGTCACGAGCAGCCTCAGCGCCGGGAGCTGGGCGATCCGCTCGGCGTCGAAGACCGTCCGCTCGCGCATCGCGACGACGATCTCCGCGTCCTTCAGCGCGTGGAGCACACCCTCGCTCGTGTCGAGGTGCTCCCGGATGACGACGACCTCGTGATCCGCGTGGACGGGGTCCCAGTCCGCGTGCGTGAGCGCCACCCCCTGGTAGTCGTCGAGCACCACGATGCGGGTCATGGGGCGCACGGTAGCCGCCCCCGCGGTGGCTGGCGCCCGCTCGCCGCTCAGCCGCCGGACGCGGGCCGTCGGGCCGCGGCGGGATGTGCGGCCAGCCACGCGCGTTGCGCGTCGCCGAGGAGTTGCTCGGTCTCCGCCGTCGCGCCGAGCTGGTTCGCCGCGCGGGCGTCGTCGAGGGCGCCGTTGAGCTGGTCCGGATCGCCGAGCTGCTGCTCGGCGAGGGCGACGAGGGTGGCCGTCGCCCGCGTGCGGATCTGCGCGACGAACGCCGCGTCGTGCGTCTGTTCGGCGGCGAAGACGGCGTAGTAGGCGGAACTGTCGCGTCGGGCAGCGAGGTTCCGGGCGGCTGCACGGGCCGGGGTCGGGTCTGCGTGCGCCTCGAAGCCCGGGGTGAGGTGGGTACCGGTGAGCTCGGCGGTCTCGGGCGCACGCGTCCCGGGGAGCGCGGTCAGGGCCTGCAGGCGGCTGAGGTTCGAGCGGTAGCACCAGGTCGCGGCGAGGTCGTACTGCTGCGGGGTGCCCTTGACCGGGTGCATGCCGGGGACGACCGGGAAGGCGTCCGCGGACGGGCTCGACGCGCCGGGCAC
This sequence comes from Patulibacter sp., assembly GCA_031119595.1. Taxonomy (GTDB): domain Bacteria; phylum Actinomycetota; class Thermoleophilia; order Solirubrobacterales; family Solirubrobacteraceae; genus JAGIBJ01. Next base: position 12,667 of record JAVHXX010000015.1, read on the forward strand.
GGAGATCAGGAACCGACCGACGTCCAGCGGCGCGTCGGCGGCGTCCGTCGAGAACGTCACCCGGATCGCGTAGAGGCTCCAGGCGGTGGTCGCCGTTCCACGGCCGAACAGCAGCGGGACCGCGAGGCGAGCCTTCGGGTCGAGGGTCTTGTCGAGCGGGACGTCGACCGTGGTGCCGGCGACCGGCCGCACGGGCATCGTGATCGACACCGGGTTCGACCGGGGCACGTCTCCCCCGCCCTGCGCGTAACACGTCCGGAAGTCGGCGGAGTCGAGGATCTGTACGTGCGCCGTTCGCAGGTATGCCGACCGGTTGCCGGCGTTGCGCAGCGTGAGCCGGATCGTCGGTGTGGAGGCCGTCGACTGCACCTGGGTGTCATCGCCCGACGCGTCGTCGACCTCGGGCCCGTTCGTCACCACGGTGTTGTCGACGACGAGCTTCGCGTGCTCGCCGCGCAGCGACCGGAAGCCGCCCGTGACGAGCCCGACCACCAGCGTGATCGCGCCGACGACCGCCGTGATCTGGCCCGCCAGCTTCGCCGGTTTCGCGAGCACGCCACCGTCGCCGTCACCGGCGGCACGCCGCGGCGGCCTGGACCGGCGCGGCCCCTTCGGAGGCCGGGACGTCACGGGCGCACCGCCCGGCGAGAGGAGCGTCGTCGCGCCACGGCGGCAACCGTACCGCGCCAGCACGATGCCGGAGCCCGACCTCGGACGAGGGGCGGCAAGCGTCACCGAGGGCGACGGCCCAGCGCCTATGCTTGCCGCGTGGATCGGCCCGACGAGACCACCTCGAACGAGGTGACGATCTTCCTCGACGGCGGAGAGCTGTACGTCACCGGCGAGTCCCGTTCGGTCGACGTCGTCCTGGCGGACCTCCTCGGCCCGGACGAGTCGAGCCGGCGCCGGTCGTCCACGCGCCTCGTCGAACTCGGTGCGGCAGGCGCGAGCCTCGCCGCCGCCGGCGCCACGGCGAGCGAAGGCCTGTACCGCGCGACGCCCGAAACGCTGGCGAAGCTCGCGGAGTACGGGCCGCAGCTGACCGAGGGCGGCGCGCTACGCGGCTCCGTCCGCGGTGCGGCTGGGCACTATGCCGGCGAGCTCTCCTTCGACGCGATCTCGTTCGGCCCGGAGCAAGCGCTCGCGCTCCAAGCGGCCGCCGTCTCGCTGGCGCTTCGCTCCGCGATCGCAGACGTCCAGGCGGCGGTCGAGGCCGTCGACCAGAAGGTGTCCGACGTGCAGCGGCGAGTTCGCACCCGGGAGATCGGCGAGGTTCTCGGGACGTTCCGTTTCCTGCAGGGGATCGTCGCCTCGACGCGAGCCCGCGGCCGACTGCTCGACGCCGACTGGGATCAGGTCGCGGGCGTTCGCAAGGACCTGGAGATCGCACTCGAGGCCCTCCGTGCGTACGTGACGGAATCGATCAACGACATCGACGCAGGCGACCCCCTACCGAAGCGTGAGGCCGCGATCGGCCGGATCGGTGATCCGAAGGCCGTGGCCGGAAGCCTGCACCTGATCCTGGTCGCCGAGCAGTCCCTCCATCTCCTGGAGTACCTGCGGCTCGAGCGGGTCCGCACGACGGACCCCGCACACGTCGAGTCCGCGCTCGCCGACGCCAGGCAGGGCCTGGCGGACCAGCGTGCGCGCGATGCTGCCCTGGTCCGGACCGCGATCGAGCGCATCGACGCCGCTCACCACATCGGACCGCTCGAGGTCCATCGCGTCTTCTCGATCCCCCAGCTCGGCCGCGCGTCGCAGCGTGCAACCGACGCCCTCGTCGCGTTCGCGAACGCCTCGCGCTCAGAACTCCCCGCGCTCGCCACGTCCGTCTCGCGACCGTCGCTGGCGGAGACCCGGGCCGAGGTCAGGCGGCAGGCGCTCACCGCGCGCGACGGCGTCGTCGATGCGACGAAGTTCCTCGGCCGGGCCACGTCCGAGGGAGCCCGCAAGACCTCGGATGCCGTGCGGCAACGAGCCCGTCGGAAGTCCGACTGAGCTCGCCGAGACCCTCCGCGCGCGCCTGCGACCGCCGCCACACCACCCGGAACGACGGAACCCCGCTCTCGCGGGGCTCCGGTTCACAGTGGAGACGGGGGGAATCGAACCCCCGTCCGAGATCGCACCAATGGGGCGTCTACGAGCGTAGTCAGCGGTCAGAGTCTCACTCCCCCGTCACCTCGCTGACCGGGTCGAGGGGAGCCAGCCCCCTAAGTGTGTCCCGACCGCACGGAGGCGGGGCGGTCGGTAAGCCGGCGAAAGATGATTCCGCGTCCCCGACGGCCGGCTGGCCGAGGGGCAGAACCTTTCCTATCTAGACTGCGAGTGCAGCAGACGGAAGGGCGTACTCGTGAGAGTCCGCACTTATGGTTTTTGCTGGAGTTTTACGAGGCCATCCAGCAACCTCGGCTCGCAACCACACCGATGAACCGACCCCGTCGAAGCCAGGTCGTCCCCGTGTGTTTCTTACCCTGCGCAGTCTACCGGCTCGGCGGATCCGCGTCGACGGGCGTCCGGCCCCGGCACGCTGCCGGGGCCTGCCACGCAGCGCTACGCCTGGGTCTTGACCGCGGCGGCGTCGAAGATGGACTTGTCGATCTCGCGCTTGAGGATCTTGCCGGTGGCGGTCTTCGGGAGCTCGTCCACGACGACGACCATGCGCGGGTACTTGTAGGCGGCGACGCGCTCCTTCACGAACGCCTTCACCTCGTCGGCGTCGATCGTCTGGCCCGGCTTCGCGGCGACGGCGGCAGCGATCTCCTCGCCCCACTCGTCGTGCGGGACGCCGAGCACGGCCGCCTCCATGACCGCGGGGTGCTCGTACAGCACCTCCTCGATCTCGCGCGGGTACACGTTGTAGCCGCCGCGGATCACGAGGTCCTTCTTGCGGTCGACGATGAAGTAGTAGCCGTCCTCGTCGTACTGGGCCATGTCGCCGGTCTTGAACCAGCCGTCCTCGTCGATCGCCTCGGCGGTGGCCTCCGGGCGGCCGTGGTAGCCGGCCATCACGTTGTGGCCGCGGATCACGATCTCGCCGACCTCGCCGGGCCCCAGGCGCTTGCCGTTCTCGTCGATGACGCCCATCTCCACGCCGTAGAGCGGGGTGCCGATCGAGCCCGGCTTGGACTCGCGCTCCTTGTGGTTGAAGCACGCGACCGGGGACGTCTCCGAGAGGCCGTAGCCCTCGAGCACGCGCGCGAGCTTCGCCTCCGCCTGCTTGAGCGTCTCGACGGCGCACGCCGACCCGCCGGACACGCACAGGTTCAGCGAGGAGACGTCGGTCGACTCGAGGTTCGGGTGGTTGAGCACCGCGACGAACATCGTCGGCACGCCGAAGAACTTCGTGACCTTGCGGGTCTCGATGAGCTGCAGCGCCTGCTCGGGATCGAACCGCGGGATCAGCTCGACGGTCGCGCCGCGGCGCGTGGCGGCGTTGAGCACGCAGGTCTGGCCGAAGGAGTGGAAGAGCGGCAGCGCCCCGAGGAGGACGTCGTCGGGAGTGAGGTCGTGGAGCTGCGAGGAGACCTCGGTGTTCCACATGAGGTTGGAGTGCGTGAGCAGGGCGCCCTTCGGCTGACCCGTGGTCCCCGACGTGTAGAGGATCACGGCGGTGTCGGTGGCGATCCGCTGCACCGGCTCGGCGATCGGCTCGACCGTGCCGAGCGCCTCCTCGAGCTTCGTCGCGCCCTCGGGAGTCTCGTCGGGACCGGCGACGAGGAGCGGGATGCCGGCGGCGTCCGCACCGATCTTCGCGTCGGCACCGAAGCCGGCCCAGGCGATGAGCGCCTTGGCCTGCGAGTCCTTGAGGTAGTACTCGACCTCGCGGCCCTTCAGGAGCACGTTCATCGGGACGACCACGCCGCCGGCGAGGAGCGTGCCGTAGTACGCGATCGGGAAGTGGGGGACGTTCGGGAGCATCACGCCGACGCGGTCGCCCGGCTCGACCCCGATCGACTGCAGGTACGAGGCGACGCGCTGTGCGGCACCGTTGACCTGCTCGTAGGTGAGGGCGACGTCGCCCAGGCGGACGGCGACCTGCTCCGGATAACGCTTCGCAGCCTGGTCGATGAGCGTGGCGAGATTGAGCCTCAAGGGGACACCTGAAAGTTCGTGGTACCAGGCGTCATGGTGGTACCAAGGGGTATCAATCCACCGTATCGCAACGGAGGTGTCCGGGGTCACAATTCCGGGCTCGTCCGGGCACGCTTCCGTGCGCGGTCGCGGGCCGCGCGGCACGCGGCTACGCTCAGCGTCATGTCCGATGCCACTGGAACCGCTGCCGACTCCGCGACCGAGGTCGTCTGGGACCTCGAGCCCCTGGTCGACGGCGGCGGTGCCGACGGCGTCCGCGCGATCCTCGAAGACGCGCAGACGAAGGCCGAGGCGATCGAGCAGGAGTTCTCCGGCACCATCGCCGACCGCTCGCCCGAGGAGATCGCCGGGCTCGTCGCCCAGCTCGCCGACCTCTCCGAGGCCGTCGGCCGCGCCGGCAACTACGCGATGCTCGCGTTCTCCGCGGACACCGAGGACCCGGCGAACGGCGCCCTCGTCGCCGACATCCAGGAGCGCGCCTCGCGGCTCGAGTCCGCGCTGCTCTTCTTCGAGCTCGAATGGGCCGCCGTCACCGACGAGCAGGCCGAGGCCGTCCTCGCGCACCCGGGCACCGAGCAGGCCCGCCACCACCTGCGCAGCATCCGTCGCTACCGCGACCACCTCCTCACCGAGGCCGAGGAGAAGCTGCTCGCCGAGACCGGCCCGACCGGGTCGTCGGCGTGGGCGCGCCTCCATGGCGAGACGCTCTCGCGCATCCGCGTGCCCGTGCCCGGCGAGGAGGGCGCCGACGACGAGCCGCTCACGGTCATCCTCAACCGCCTCTCCAGCGGCGACCGCGAACACCGCAAGGCCGTCGCGGAGGCCGTGACCGAGTCGCTGAAGCCCGAACTCAAGACGCGCGCGTTCATCTTCAACACGCTCCTGCAGGACAAGGCCATCGGCGACCGCCTGCGCAAGTACCCGACCTGGCTCGCGAGCCGGAACCTCTCGAACGAGGCCTCCGACGAGTCCGTGCAGGCCCTGGTCACGGCCGTCAAGGACCGCTACGAGATCGGCCGCCGCTGGTACCGGCTCAAGGCGAAGCTCCTCGGCCTCGAGACCCTCTCCGACTACGACCGTGTCGCCGTCGTCACCACCGACGACGCCCGCATCTCCTGGACCGACGGCCGCGACCTCGTCCTCGACAGCTACCGCGCCTTCTCGCCGGACCTGGGTGCAGCGGCCGAGCACTTCTTCACGAACGACTACATCGACGCCGCACCCCGTCAGGGCAAGCGCGGCGGCGCATTCTGCGCGTACACGGTGCCGTCGCGGCACCCGTACGTGCTCATGAGCTACACCGGCAGCCGCCGCGACGTCCTCACGCTCGCGCATGAGCTCGGCCACGGCGTGCACGCTTCGCTGGCGCGCCCGCGCGGCCCGTTCGAGCAGCACACGCCGCTCACCGTCGCCGAGACGGCGAGCGTGTTCGGCGAGACGCTCGTCTTCGACCGCCTCCTGGAGCAGAGCACCGATCCCGAGGATCGCCTCTCGCTGCTCGCCGAGAACATCGAGGGTGCCATCGCCACCGTGTTCCGGCAGGTCGCCATGAACGACTTCGAGGCCCGCATCCACACCGCGCGCCGCGAAGAGGGCGAGCTCAGCGTCGAGCGGTTTAACGAGCTGTGGCGCGCGTCGCAGGTCGACTTCTTCGGCGACAGCGTCGAGCTCTCCGAGGGCTACGACATCTGGTGGTCGTATATCCCCCACTTCATCAACACGCCGGGCTACGTCTACGCGTACGCGTTCGGGCAGCTGCTCGCGCTGTCGATCTACAAGCGCTACCGCGACACCGGCGCGGGCTTCGTCCCCGACTACCTCGAGCTGCTCGCCGCGGGCGGCTCGCGCTCGCCGGAGCAGCTGGGCGAGATCGTCGGCGTCGACCTCGCCGACCCGGGCTTCTGGCATGCCGGCCTCGACCTCGTCGAGGAGCTCGGCAAGCAGGCCGAGGAAGCGGCGTACGCCGCGCGCCCCGAGCTCGCGAAGTGACCGACGGGCCGGGCCGGAGACCCCGCCGGAACCGGCCCGATCCGTTCGCCCCGCGCGAGCGGTTCGACCCCTTCCTGCCGCAACCGGCCGCCCCGCCGGACCCCGAACCGACGCCGGTTCCCGAGCCCGAGCCCGTCCGCCCCGATCCGCTGTGGTCGGCGCGCGACGTCGACTACGACCAGCCACTGCCTCCCCCGCAGATCCCGGGCGCCGAGGAGCAGGCCAAGGACAAGGTCAAGCGCTTCGGCGGGCCGCTCGGGTTCCTGCTGCTGGCTGCCTGGAAGGTCGGACGGATCGTGCTCGTCGCCCTGGGCAAGGTGGCGGTGCTCTTCAAGATCCCCGTGTTCGGGAGCGTCCTCTCCGGCGCGGTCTCGATCGGGGCGTACGCCGTCTTCTACGGGTGGACGTTCGCGATCGGCCTCGTCGGGTCGCTGCTCGTGCACGAGCTCGGCCACGTGGTGGCGCTGAAGCGCGAGGGCATGCCGGTGAAGGCCCTGAACTTCGTGCCGTTCCTGGGCGCGTACGTCATGAGCGACCGGGCCCGCACCCTCGACCAGCAGGCGCGCATCTCGATCGCCGGGCCGATCGCCGGCGCCGCGCTCGCGCTCGTCCTGTTCTACGCCGTCCCGGATGACCCCGCGATCCGCGCGGTCGCCTACACGGGCTTCTTCCTCAACCTGATCAACCTGCTGCCGCTGCCCCCGCTCGACGGCGGTGGCGTGGGCCGGATCTTCCCGTCGGCGTGGTGGCTGATGCTCGTGCCGGCGCTCGCCGCGGTGTGGGCGCTGAGTGGCGAGGAGTTCGCGGCGGTCGCCGCCGGGGCGGCGCTGCTCATGGCGTACCTGCGCCGCGAGGGCGGCTGGGCGGTCGATCCCGCCGACGGCATCGATGTCCGCCACCGGATCCAGGCGGCGGTGCTCTACGTCGGCGTGATCGCCGTGTGCGCGTTCGGGCTCGCCGCGACGTTCGAGAACCGCACCGACGACCTCGTCCGCACGTACGGCAGCGCTCCGGCGGCCGTGACCGCCGCCGTCGGCGTGCCGGCGCCCGTGCGCTGAGCGCCCGCGATCGCTGGCGTCTGCTCCACGTCGACCGCTGCGCGCGGCGGGCGTGGAACGGCCCTGGTCCGGTGTCTCGAATCCATGCGTTGTGCAGGTGATTCGGCGCCCAGACGCGCTGAAGGCTGCATTGCGACTCCGTTAAGCCGCAGGAATTCACGCCACGGGGGCAAAAGGTTCGGCCATCGTCGTCCGACCATCAGAGTGATGAGCGCGTCTCAGCCCGCCGCCCCCGAGCCTCACGAGCCCGAGCCGACCGCGTCCGTGCCGACCGACGCGGCCCTGCACCCCGTCCCCGAGCAGGACGAGATCGTGTGGCACACGCCGGAGCCCGCGGCTCCTGCCGAGGCTGCTGAGGCGGCGCCGGTGTCCGAGGCCGCTCCGCGGAAGGCACCGACCCGCAAGCCCGCGGCCGCCAAGGCGCCCCGCGCCGCGAAGGCCGCAGCGCCCGCGGATGGCGCCCCGGCGAAGAAGCCCGCCGCCAAACGGACGACCGCCAAGGCTGCGGCGCCCAATGCAGCGGCCAAGCCCGCTGCCGCCAAAGGCGCAGCGGCGAAGTCTGCACCCGCGGCCAAACGGAAGCCGGCGAAGTCCGCTGCCAAGCCCGCTGGGGACGGCGCTGCCGCCGGCGCCCGTGCCACCACGAAGCCGAAGGGACCATCGACGACGCCGGCCAAGCCGCGCGCGCCGCGTCGTAAGGCCGTCGCCTGGCCGACCCCCGCGCCGCAGGCCGTCCCGGGGGCCCCTGCCACCCCTGTCGCCCACGACGTTCCGGCCCCTGCTGCGCCCGCCCAGCCGGCGCCCGCTCCGGCCGCGGACCCGACGTTCGTGCCGCAGCGCCCGACGATCGAGCGACGCGCACACATCCGCGAGCCCGAGCACCCGGCCCCCGCCTTCCTCACGCCCGGACCGCCCGAGTCC
>JAVHXX010000455.1 GCA_031119595.1 Patulibacter sp.
GGCCGCGCTCGTCGCCCGGTCGGCGTTGCGCGCCGTGCCGGCGGTCGCCGCGCTGGTCGCCGCCGTCGCCGAGCCGGCCGTGGCTGCGCGCGGCACCACGCCCAGGGTCGACTCGTCGACCTGCTCGCCGGTGATGGTGTCGTCGGCGAGGTCGCCACCCTTGACGGACTTGTTCTTGATCTCGCCGCTGCCGACGCTGTTCTTGGCGACCTTCACCCCCGCGTAGACGGTGCCGCTGAGGGCGAGGAACAGCGCGAGGAACGCGACCACGGTGGTCGGGGACGGCGCTGACGGGCGTGGACGCGTCACGGGCGTGGGGCAGTCGGGTGAAGGCGGGGCACGGGCCGGAGCGCGCGGGGCGGAGACCGGACGCGGATGGGTCGCGTCCCGCCCGGCCGAGCGTCCGCGTGAGACTACCGCCGTTCCGTTCCGTTGCAAGGGATCCAAACGCCCTATTTTCCGGGAGATCGGGAGCCCGGCCGATTGGCGTTCGGCGAGCGGCTGGAACACCGTTCGGCGTGTCGCGTCGGGGCGCACGCACCACCATCGAGCGCCCGCGATCCCAAATTCGCGTAGCCAGAAAATCTAAGTCGGCTACACTGAGATCCATATGCAGGCCGATCGCTTCACCCTCAAGGCTCAGGAAGCGCTCTCCCGGGCAGTCAGCCTGGCGAGCGAAGCCAAGAACTCCGAGGTGTTTCCTGAGCACCTCCTCGCCGCCCTCCTCGAGCAGGAGCATCCGCTCGTCGACGGCGTCGTCCGCAAGCTCGATGCGTCCCCGCCCGTGCTGCGGGAGCAGGTGGCCGAGGCCATCGCCAAGCTCCCCACGCTCGGGTCCGCGTCCGAGCCGACCACCAGCGGCGAGACCCTCCAGGTGCTCCGCACCGCCGACAAGTCCGCGCGCGAGCTCGGCGACCAGTACGTCTCGACCGAGCACCTCCTGATCGCCATCGCGGACCGCCGCGACCGCGCGGCCACGATCCTGAAGGACAACGGCGCCACCCCGGACGCCCTCCGCCGTGCGATCGGCGAGGTCCGCGGCGGCAAGCCCGTCACCGACCAGGCCCCCGAGGAGAAGCTCGAGGCGCTCGAGCGCTTCGGCGTCGACCTCACCGCCCAGGCGGAGGCCGGCGACCTCGACCCCGTGATCGGCCGCGACGAGGAGATCCGTCGCGTGATCCAGGTGCTCAGCCGCCGCACGAAGAACAACCCCGTGCTCATCGGTGAGCCGGGCGTCGGCAAGACGGCGATCGTCGAGGGCCTCGCCCAGCGCATCGTCAGCGGCGACGTCCCCGAGTCCCTGAAGGACCGCCGCGTGGTGTCCGTCGACATCGGCGGACTGCTCGCCGGCGCGAAGTACCGCGGCGAGTTCGAGGAGCGGCTGAAGGGCGTGCTCAACGAGGTCAAGGAGGCCGACGGGCAGATCGTCATGTTCATCGACGAGCTCCACACGATCGTCGGTGCCGGCGCGGCCGAGGGCGCAGTCGACGCCGCCAACCTCCTCAAGCCGATGCTCGCCCGCGGCGAGCTGCGTGCCGTCGGGGCGACCACCCTCGACGAGTATCGCCAGCACATCGAGAAGGACCCCGCCCTCGAGCGCCGCTTCCAGCCGGTGCAGGTCGGCGAGCCCACGGTCGAGGACACGATCGCGATCCTCCGCGGGCTCAAGGAGAAGTACGAGGTGCACCACGGCGTGCGCATCCAGGACAGCGCCCTGATCGCCGCCGCCACCCTGAGCCATCGCTACATCGCCGACCGCTTCCTCCCGGACAAGGCCATCGACCTCATCGACGAGGCCGGCTCCAAGCTGCGCATCGAGATCGACTCGATGCCCGAGGAGATCGACGAGATCCAGCGCCATGTCATGCAGCTCGAGATCGAGCGCGCGTCGCTGCAGCAGGAGTCCGACGACGCCTCCCTGGAGCGCCTCGCCGCCCTCGACCAGGAGCTCGCCGAACAGCGCGAGACCCTCGACGGCATGAAGGCCACGTGGCAGGTCGAGAAGGACCGCCTCACGGCCGTCGGCTCCACGAAGGAGGCGCTCGAGAAGCTCCACCTCGAGGCCGAGCAGGCCGAGCGCGCCGCCGATCTGCAGCGCGCCGCGGAGCTGCGGTACGGCCGCATCCCGGAGCTCGAGAAGGCGCTCGCCGCCGCCGAGGCCGCGGTCGAGGAGAACGACGGCCGCGGCTACCTCAAGGAGGAGGTCGACGCCGAGGACATCGCCGAGATCGTCGGCCGCTGGACGGGCATCCCGGTCAGCCGGCTCCTCGAGGGCGAGGTCGAGAAGCTCGTCCACATGGAGGACAACCTCCACGGGCGCGTGATCGGCCAGGAGCAGGCCGTGCGTGCGGTGAGCGACGCGCTGCGCCGCAGTCGCGCCGGTCTCCAGGACCCGGACCGCCCGATCGGCAACTTCCTCTTCCTCGGCCCCACGGGTGTCGGCAAGACGGAGCTCGCGCGGGCCCTCGCCGAGTTCATGTTCGACACGCAGGACGCGATGATCCGCATCGACATGTCCGAGTACATGGAGAAGCACACGGTCAGCCGGCTCGTGGGCGCACCTCCCGGATACGTCGGGTACGACCAGGGCGGCCAGCTGACCGAGGCGATCCGTCGCCGGCCCTACGCCGTGCTGCTGCTCGACGAGACCGAGAAGGCCCACCCGGACGTCTTCAACATCCTGCTCCAGCTCATGGACGACGGCCGCCTCACCGACGGCCAGGGCCGCACGGTCGACTTCCGCAACGTGGTCCTGATCATGACCTCGAACATTCCCGGCGGACGCGTCGGCGCGGAGGGACACTTCCGCCCGGAGTTCATCAACCGGATCGACGAGATCGTGGAGTTCCATCCGCTCGGCCGGGAGGAGATCGGCGACATCGTCGACATCCAGACGCAGCGGCTGATCGCCCGCGCGACGAAGGAGCGCGGCGTCACCGTGACCCTCACCGACGAGGCCCGCACGCTCCTCGGCGACCTCGGCTACGACCCTGCCTACGGCGCCCGGCCGCTGAAGCGCGTGATCCAGCAGAAGCTCACGAACCCGCTCGCGCTCGGCCTCCTCGACGGCACCTTCCGCGAGGGCGACGAGATCGAGGTCCTCGCCCGCGACGGCGAGCTCGTGCTCACCGCCGGTGAGCGTGAGGCGGTCGCCCGGGCCTGAGGGCCCGCGGCCCCGGACGCGACCCCGGGGACTCCAGCGGCAGGTGGCGGCGCGGGCAAGGCGCCGCCACCGACATGACGCGGCCATCCCGGGCTGGGGTGGCCGCGCCCGCCGAGCGTCGCCGTGCGCCCCGCCCGAAGCGGCAGCCTCCCGCCTCCCGCACCTGACGGAATGCCCGTCGACCGGGGCGCCGTCCGCTGACAGGCTCCGGGCCATGACCGACGCCGCCACCGTCCGCCCACTCACCGACGCCGACTTCGACGCGTGGGCGCCGCTGTGGGCCGGATACCTGCGCTTCTACCGGACGGTCCTGCCCGACGAGGTCACGCAGGCGTCATTCGCGCGACTGGTCGCGCGGGAGGACGGCGTCGCCGGGTTGGTCGCGGAGGTCGAGGGCCGGGTCGCCGGCTTCGCCCACGTGATCGAACACCGCACGAGCTGGACGCTCGGCACCTCGCTCTACCTGGAAGACCTGTTCGTGGACCCGGACATCCGCGGCGGGGGCGTGGGCCGCGCCCTGATCGCCGCCGTGTACGCCGAGGCCGACGCCCGCGGCTGCGAGCGCACCTACTGGATCACCGAGGAGTTCAACTGGGTCGCGCGGCGCACGTACGAGACCGTCGCGCACCGCAAGTCGTACATCACCTACGAGCGCTCACCCACCCCCCCGCGGGATTCGACCACCGCGGGGTGGGGCGCCGCTGCTCCGGCCCCGCACCC
>JAVHXX010000456.1 GCA_031119595.1 Patulibacter sp.
CCCCGCCGCGCGGGGCTACCGATGCCAGCCTGTCCGGAACACCGGGGCGCAGCCGCCGACGGCGTTCCGTGCCCACGCCGCGACGGCGGATCGCCGGCGGATCGTGCCGGGCGTCGAGCCGGACGTCCTGCGCTGCGCGGTCGATGTCGAGCAGGAGCACGGCGATGTCGACCTGGTCGGCGGACGGGGCTACCAGGGCACGGCGCGACCGGGTCTGCCTTGCGGTCACGTCGGCCCGGTTCGCCAGACTGGGGGCGTGACGACGCACGCTCCCTCCGTGCTCGCCGTGGCCGACGGCCAGGATCCCAAGCAGATCGCCGAGCTCGCGCTCGCCTTCGTGCTGGGGTCGCTGATCGGGCTCGAGCGGCAGTGGCGCCAGAAGGCCGCCGGCCTCCGGACCTACACGCTCGTGGGCGTCGGGTCGGCGCTCTTCATCCTCGTGAGCAAATACGGCTTCGGAGACGTCCTGGGCGACGACGTCGTCCTGGATCCGTCCCGCGTGGCGGCGCAGGTCGTGAGCGGGATCGGCTTCATCGGCGGCGGCCTCATCTTCGTCCGCGGTGACGCGGTCCGTGGGCTCACGACGGCCGCGACGGTGTGGGTCACCGCGGCGATCGGCATGGCCTCCGGCGCCGGCCTCTGGCGGCTCGCGATCGCCGCGACGGTCCTGCACTTCGTGGTCGTGCTCGTCTATCCGGTCGTCGTGCGGTCGCTCCCGAACGCCAGGGACCTGCGGTTCAGGCTGCAGATCCGGTACGCCGACGGCCGCGGCGTGCTGCGCGACATCCTCGCCGAGAGCACCGGCGCCGGGTTCTCCGTGGCGCGCATGGCGACGCACCACGTCGATGCCGGCGAGGACCACCCGGGGACCGTCAGCGTGGCGTTCGACCTCGAGGGCGGCCGCGAGGTGGAGGGCCTGGCGGTACGGCTGAACGACCTGCCGGGCGTGGTCGACGTGTCGATCGACGACCTCTCGAGCGACCCCGACTGACGGGCTGGGTCACCCCGTCGCGGGCTCGGCCTCGACGTCCTCGGTCTCCTGCCCGGTGACGTGGTCGGCGAAGAGCCCCGGCCAGGCCATCACGCCGTAGGGCGTCCTCGCGACCACGAGACGCGCATTCGGGAGGGTCTCCGCCAGGCGCGTCGCGGTGCTCACCGGGTGGGTCGGATCGTCGCTCCAGGCGAGCACGAGCGTGGGCGTCTTGATCGAGGCGAGCTCATAGGCCGGCGGCAGGTCCGACATCGCCGCGCCGCGCAGGACCGAGGGGAGGAGGGCCTCCGCGACCGTCGGGACGGTGCGGGGCGCGTCTGCGAGGGCCGGCACGACCGGTGCCGCGAGGCCGAGTTCGACGAACGCCTCGAGCCCCTCGCGCTCGACGAGGTCGGCGTTGACGAGGTACGTGGCGCGCTGGTTCACGCGGGTGTCCCAGGCCGTCGGCGGGACGAGGAGGGTCAGCGACGCGAACCGTTCGGGGTCGAGGAGCGAGGCGTGGAGCAGCGTCGCCGATCCCATCGACGGCCCGACGCCGTGGACCTGCTCTCCCGGCGCGACGTCGTCGAGCAGGTGGAGGAGATCCTCCGCGAGACGCGGCCACGTGTAGGTGACGGGGTTCGTCGACCCCGTCGAGCGCCCGTGTGCGCGGGCGTCGTACCGAAGGACGCGGTGCTCGCGGAGGGCCCGGGGAAGGTCGAGGCCGAGCTGCACGTCGCGGGCCCGACTCGACGTGAGTCCGTGCAACTGGACGACGAGCGGACCGTCGTCGCCGGCGACGTCGTAGTCGAGCGCGGCTTCGTTGAGGAGGAGGGTGGGCAGCGGTGGTCCGGAAGTCGGTGGGTGGACGACGTAGGGTACGCCGTATGCGGCTGACCAACGTGGCCCAGATGGACCTGGTGGCTGGACGCGTCTTCAGCTACGGCGTCTCCGCGGGCGCCGAGGGCCGAGCGCTCCCGGTGTCGTTCGACCAGGGCCTGCACGTCGGTGCCGGGCAGCGGCCGGGATCGTGGATGGCGATCGCCTTCCGGTTGCGGGCGCCGGTCGACCGCGCGCTCGTCGGTGCCGCGTGGGACGCCGTCGTCGCGCGACACGGCACCCTGCAGACCGCGTTTTCCACGACCGACGACGGTCGCCTCGAGCTCCACGAGATCGCCGTCGCACCCGGAGCGTGGATCGAGCACCCGGTGACCGAACGGCGACGCACCCGCGACGTGCTCCGCGAGGTGTTCGACGAGGCCTGCGCGCCGTACGCGCGGCCGTCGCACCGGATCTGCCTCGTCGAACCGGATGCGGGCGACGATGATCCCCGGCCGGACCTCGTGATCGGCTCCGACCACGCCCACGTCGACATGTGGTCGCTCGTGATCCTCTCGGCCGAGGTGCTCGCGTGCCTCGCCGACCTCGAGGCCGGGCGGGCACCGGGCGCGGCGCTGCCGCCCGCCACGGCGTTCGCCGAACACACCGCGGTTCTGGCGGCGATGCCGGCCGCGCCGGCGGAGGTCCACGGCCGGTGGGCGGCGATCCTCGAGGCCGGGGAGGGGATCATGCCCCGCTTCCCGCTGCCGCTCGGCCAGCTCGATCCGCGTCCGCCGGAGGTGGTCGAGGTCCGTGACGTGCTCGACGCAGAGGAGAGCCGCCGCCTCGCGGCGGTGGCCAAGGCCGCCGGGGTGCGGCCGATCGCGATCGGGATCTCCGTCCTCACGGAGGTCACGCAGCGCCTGGCGGGACGGCCGCTGCGCGCCGTCTTCCCGGTACACAGCCGTCACGAGGACCGATGGCGCGAGTCGATCGGATGGTTCATCACGAACGCCGTGATCGAGTCGGCCGATCCGGACCCCGTCGCCTCCGCGGCCTCCGTGCAGGAGGCGATCGGGCTCGGGTCCTGGCCGCTCGCACCGATCCTCGCGGCCCACGGGGGCGGGATGCCCGTCGCACCGGGGATGTTCGCCGTCTCGTGGCTCGACGCCCGGCGGCTCCCGGTGCCCACGGCACCCGGGTCGCAGCTGCGATACGTCTCGGCCGCCATCCGCACCGACGGCGTGATGATCTGGTTCGCCGTCGACGAGTCCGGGCTCCACCTGCGCTGCCGCTACCCGGACACGCCTGAGGCGCGCGAGCACGTGGGCCGGTGGCTCGACGCCGTGCAGCAGGGGCTGCGCGACCGCGCCTCCGGCTAGGCCTGCACCGTGGCCGTGACCTCGACCGGCACACCGAGGACCGGGACGCACGTCGTGACGCCGAGGGCCGCCGCCTCCGCCGCGAACATGCCGACCGCCTCCGGGACCGGCGTGTAGAACCCGTCGACGGCGTAGCCCTCGGCGTGGATCGGAACGGCCGCGGCGGCGCCGAGCGCCCGGGCGGCCGCTGCAGCCTGGGGCGGATCCATGGCCACCGGCAGCGGGCTCGCAGGACGACGGTGCGGGAACCGCACGACCGCGCCGTTCGCCGGGACGAAGGCCACGTCGATGGGTCCGTGGCGCAGGGCGATCGGCCACCAGCCGCCGTGCGGCATCGTGTCGCCGAGGTGCACGATGCGCACGCCGTCGGCCTCGACCAGCCACGAGACCTGCGGATCGCCGAGGCCGTCGACCGCGGGGAGCGCGGTCACGCGGAACGGGCCGACCTCGCGCCGGTCCCACGGCGCCAGCGGCTCGCGGCGCAGCCCGCACGCCGTCAGCTCGGCCTCGGCCTGCAGCAGGCCCGCGATCTCGACGCCGTCGCCGGTGGTCTTCGGCGGCTCGTACACGGGTGCCTGGGGTGCCAGCGCCGCGACGAGCGCCCCGGCGTCGGCGTGGTCGCGGTGGAGGTGGGTGACGAGGCCGGCGACCGCGCGCCCCGGGGCGGACTCCACGACCTCCGGCAGCGTCCGCGGAATCTGGTCGGGGATG
>JAVHXX010000457.1 GCA_031119595.1 Patulibacter sp.
CCTGCGGATCGTCGTCGCCGCCGACGGCTGCACCGACGACACCGTCACCGCGGCCCGCGAGGCCGGCGCCGACCTCGTCCTCGACCTCCCGCGCGGCGGCAAGATGGCCGCCCAGCACGCGGCGATCGCGGAGCTCGACGAGCCGATCGTCGCCTTCTCCGACGCCAACTCGACCTGGGATCGCCGCGCGCTCCTCGAGCTCGTCCACGCGCTCGAGCCCGCACGGGTCGGGTACGCCTGCGGCCACGTGACCTTCTCGGCCGAGGGCGACGGCGCCACGAACCAGGAGGGCCTCTACTGGCGCTACGAGATGGCGATCCGCGCCCGCGAGTCGCGCCTCGCCTCGGTGACCGCCGGCAACGGCGCGATCTACGCGATCAAGCGCGCCGCCTATCCGGCGTACCGCTTCGACCCGGTCATGGGGCATGACCTCGCGATGCCGTTCCAGCTCGTCCGCGCGGGGTGGCAGGCCGTCGACGTCCCCACCGCGAAGGCCAGCGAGAAGATGGTCCCGACCATCGAGGGCGAGCAGGCCCGCAAGCGCCGCATGATGAGCCACGCCTGGCCGATCGTGCTGCGCGCCGGCCTCCTCGACCTGCGCGACCAGCCGCCGCGCTACGCCCTCATGCTCGTCTCGCACCGGTGGCTGCGCTACGGCGCCCCGGCGATCCACGGCTGGCTCGCCGTCACCTCGCTGCGGGCCGCGCCGCGGTCCCGCATCGCCCGTGTGTTGGTCGCCGCCCAGCTCGCGCTCGTGGCCGCGGCGTCCCGTCCCGGTGCGGCGCCGCCGGGGATCCTGCGCAAGCTCGCGCTCGTCGCCCGCTACTACGTCGCCACGAACACGGCCATCGCCCAGGGCCTCTACGATCACCTCGCCCATGGCACGGAGGCCGCCTGGACCCCGCCCGAGGGCACGCGCTAGCGGCCCCGGTAAGGCGGCGCACCGGGCGGTCCGTCAGGATCGGTGGCGATGTCCGCGAGCGACACCTCCCCCGCGTCCGGCCCGGGTCTGCCCCCGGCCGATCTCTCGCACCTGCCGACCACGCCCGGCTCCGGCCCGGCCGCCGGTCGCCCGATCCCGCTCGTGCGCGCCAGCCGCGTCGGCCGGGCGCTCGACCTCCTCATCGCGGGCACCGTCCTGCTGCTCACCTCGCCGATCCTCGGGCTCGCCGCGCTCGCGGTCACCCGTGAGAGCAAGGGCGGTGCGCTCTACCGGCAGCGGCGCGTCGGCCTGCGCGGCTCCGAGTTCGACGTCATCAAGCTGCGCACCATGGTCGACGGCGCCGAGCACCTCGGGGCCGGCCTGAAGGTCGACGCCGGCGACGCGCGCATCACCCGGGTCGGCGCGTTCCTGCGCCGCACCTCGATCGACGAGCTCCCGAACCTCGTGAACGTGTTCCGTGGCGAGATGGCGATCGTCGGCCCGCGGCCCACGGTTCCGAGCCAGGTCGTCGACTACACCGACCGCCAGCTCGGCCGCCTCGCCGTACGCCCCGGGATCACCGGCCTCGCGCAGGTCAGCGGACGCGCTTCGCTCCCGTGGTCCGAGCGGATCGAGATCGACCTGCGGTACATCGCGAACCGCAGCCCGCGACTCGACCTGCGGATCCTGATCCGCACCGCGCTCACGGTCTTCGGTGGCGCCGGCCTCTACCGCGGCGACACCGGCGGCTGGCGGTGAGGATTTGCTGAGCGTCGCGGACGGCGACGCAGATGCGGGGTTGCCCGCGGCGCAGGGCGCGGGGCGTTCGACGGCGTACCGCGCCACGGATGGGCTGCGGGTGCTCGTGCCCGCAGCGCCCGTCGGCTGACCCCGACACCGGAGCCCGCGCTCCGCTCCGCGGCGGTCACAAGCCCTTCACCGGGGGGCAACGGCTGGTTCACGTCTGAGCGTCTGCGCGCCTCCAGCATGCGGCCGGATGTTCCGATCCACCCTCGCGGCCGCCCTGCTCGCCGCCGCCGCGGGCGCCGCTCCCACCCAGGCCGCGCCGCTCGCAAACCCCACCGAAGCGGGGCGCTACGCGCTCGACCGCTCCCTCATCCTCCCGACGCCGACCCTCACGGACGCGAGCCCGATCGTGGGCATCTCCGGCGGGATCCGCGAGGGCGGCCTCTCCGCGCTGCAGGTGGTGCCGGGCACCGGCAACCGCCGCTTCATCTCCATCACCGACCGTGGTCCGAACGGCCAACCGACGGCCGCGACCGACGGCCGCACCTTCCCGTCGCCGTCGTTCTCGCCGACGATCATGGAGCTCCAGGCCGACGACGACGGCCGCCTCTCGGTCGTGAAGCGCACGCAGATCCGCGTCCCGGGCGTCGACCCGCTCCGCGACGGCGTCAGCCCCGGCCAGGTCGGCGGCGACCCGTCGACGATCACCGGCTTCCGCAACGTCGTCACCCCGAAGCTCGACGACCGCATCTGGCTCATGGCCGACGACACCCACCTCGTCGAGCAGCTCCCGACCGACCCGTACGGCCTCGACACGGAGGGCGTCGCCGTCGACCCGCGCGACGGCTCCTACTGGATCTCGGACGAGTACCGCCCGTCGATCGCCCGCCTGAACCCGCAGGGCGTGATGGGCTCGCGCATCGTGCCGACCGGCGCCGGCGGACTCGACACCGACCAGACGACCGCCGGCGTGCAGCCGCTGTCCGACGCGTACGACGGCGCGAACGAGCCGAGCCTGCAGGAGCTCCTCCCGCGGGAGTACAACGCCCGCAAGCTCAACCGCGGCATGGAGGGCCTGACGATCTCCGCCGACGGCCGCACGCTCTACGGGATCATGCAGAACCCGCTCGACACCCGGAACGCCGACTACACGGCCCTCGGCTACGGCAGCCGCTGCAACGGCGTCACCGGCGCGGGCACGGCGAGCCAGAACTTCTACCGCGGCGACCGCATCGTGAAGTTCGACATCTCCGACCCCGCGCACCCGGTGCTCGAGGGCGAGTTCATCTACCGCCTCACGAGCGTGTCGACCACCGACGCGACCGCCCAGGGCAAGATCCGGATCTCGGACCTCACCTGGGTCGGCACCGACAAGCTGCTCGTCGACGAGCACGACGACGATGCGAACCCGCACGCCAACCGGAAGCTGTGGGAGGTCGACGTGTCGAACGCGACCAACCTCACCACGACCGCGGCCTACGACTCGTACGGCAAGCGCTCCGCGACGGTCACCGTCGACGGCAACACGCAGGCGCTCGGCTGCTTCCTCGACGCGGGCACCGACACCGAGATCGCCGACCTCCCGACCCCGGTCGTGCCGGCCGCCAAGGCGCTCTATCTCGACATGGGCGTCGGCGGCGTGAACTTCACCTTCAACAAGATGGAGGGCGTCGCCAAGCTCGACGGCATCAACGGCGTCGCGGTGGTCAACGACAACGACTTCGGGCTCGACCAGAACGTCGCCACGAACCTCTCGAGCGAGTCCGCCGATCCGAGCAGCCAGCTGCGGATCTACACGAGCA
The DNA here is from genome assembly GCA_031119595.1 of Patulibacter sp. GTDB lineage: Bacteria > Actinomycetota > Thermoleophilia > Solirubrobacterales > Solirubrobacteraceae > JAGIBJ01. The sequence goes on from JAVHXX010000457.1 coordinate 3,472, forward strand.
AGCCGCAGCCGACGGCCGCGCCGTCGATCACCGGCACCGCGCAGGCCGGCCGCACCCTGACCTGCTCGCCGGGCTCGGTCGACGGCACCGGCGCGATCGTCAACGACTACGCGTGGCTGCGCGGCAGCACGCCGATCGCGGGCGCCGCGGGCAACCGCCTCACGCTCAGCACCGAGGACGTCGGCCAGACGATCGCCTGCAAGGTGACGACGAGCCGGGTGAGCGGTGCGGTCCGTGCCGCCGCCGATCCCCAGACGAGCACCCCGACGGCCACGGTCGCCGACTTCGCCACCGGGGCGACGGGTGCGACCGGGGCGACCGGTGCCACCGGCGCCGCGGGTACGACCGGCGCCAAGGGCGACGCGGGTGCCACGGGCCCGACGGGTGTCGCCGGCGCGACCGGCCCGCAG
>JAVHXX010000458.1 GCA_031119595.1 Patulibacter sp.
GGGCCGGGATCTCGAGGTCGGTGAGGGCCTCGGCGATCGGACCGAGCGTCGCCCGGGCCCGGGCCAGCACCACGATCGACCGCTCGGGCTCGGCGGCGCGCAGCTCGGCGATCCGGGTGGCGACGAGCCGCGCCTCGGCGAGCGCCGCGCCGCTCACCTCGCCGGGGCGCGCGCCGAGGCCGATGTCGCGCCACGACTCCTCGCGGTCCTCACGGGTGACGAGCAGCTCGACCCGCGACTGCCCGCCCGGGAGCTCGTCGGGGCCTCGGAAGGCGTGCACCGGCTCGTGCTCGTCGTCGAGGGCGGCGAAGGCGTCGTCGATCGCAGCGAGCACCTCGGCGTCGCTGCGGTAGTTCGTCGACAGCCTCAGGTCGCCCTCGGCGTTGTCGTTGTCCGAGAGGCGCTCGGTGGCGCCGCCGATCAGCTCGACGTCGGCGTAGCGGAAGCCGTAGATCGCCTGCCGCGGATCGCCGACGACCGTGACTGCCGGGCGCCCGTCGCCGCCGACCGGGATCCACATCGGGCCGCCGGCGAGCAGGTCGACGAGTTCGGCCTGGCGCGGGTTCGTGTCCTGGAACTCGTCGACGAGCACGCGCTCGAAGCGGTCGACGAGGCGGAGCCGGACGTCGTCGTCCTCGCGGAGCAGCTGGAGCGCCTCGAGTTCGAGGTCGTCGAAGTCGAGGAGCTCGTTGCGGCGCTTGAGGGCCTCGTAGGTGCGCGAGAACGTGGCGACGAGCTGGGCGAGCAGGGTCACCCGGGGCGCCGCGATCAGCTCGGCGAGTTTGCGCTGTAGCACGGCACGCGCGTCGATCATCGCCTCGAGCTCGTCGCACGGCGAGGGCAGCGGGTTGCCGCGGCGCGGCGTCTGCGCCTCGAGCCGGGCGGTGAGGTCGTCGACGTCCTCGCCGGTGACGGCCTCGGCTGCCGCCAGGATGCGGGCGCGCTCGGCCTGCCCGACGATCCCCTCGGTGACGGCGAGGTGCTTCGCCAGCGACGTGAGCGGGTTCACGCGCTGCGACTGCTCGTCCTCGACGACCGAGATGAACCGTTCGCAGGCGCGGACGAGCTGCGTCGCGGCCCAGACGACATCGGCGCTGGTCGTGCGCGGGGTGGGCAGCTCGGGATGGACCTCACCGGCGCTGCGGCGCGCCTGCCACCACGCGACGATCGCGCTTCGCAGCGCACCCGCCCCGACCTGCGACACGAGCGACGCGGCCTCGGGACCGAACTCGTCGAGAAGGTCCTCGACGGCCTCGTCCCACGCCTCCGCCTGGAGCTCGAGCGCCTGCAGTTCCTCGATCACGCCGAAGGCCGGGTCGAGACCCCGCCGGTGCGCGAACTCGCGCAGGATCCGCGCGCACACGGCGTGGAACGTGCCGATCCAGGCTTCGCTGAGGTCGGGTTCGCGGCCGAGCGTGTGTCCCTCGAGCTCGACGGCGATGCGGTGGCGCAGCTCGCCCGCGGCCTTGTCCGTGAAGGTGATCGCGAGCAGGGCGCTCAGCGGGATGTTGTCCTTCGTGTGGGCGTCGCAGTAGAGCCACGTGAGCACGCGGGTCTTGCCGGAGCCGGCAGCGGCGACGAGCACGTTCGAGGCGTGGCCGCGGTCGCGGACCGCCTGCTGCTCGATCGACGGCGCGAACAGCGTGCCGGCCGCCGGGGCGTCGTCGGCGCTCACGCCTGCACCTCACGGCACAGCCACGGGTAGCGGCAGCCGCCCGCGCTGCAGCGGGTCGGGTCGGGCGCGACGACGCCGTCGTCGATCGACCGCTGGGCGTCGCCGGCGAGCTCGACGAGGGCGTCGAGGAGCTCGTCCCAGGTCTCGGGGTCGAGGCGGTCGTTGCGCGACATCGGACCGCGGTCCGCGAGCGGCTCGGCGGAGGCACCGCGGGCCGCCTGCCCGGACGGGCCCGGGACCGGTTGGTAGAGCGAGGCGACGGCGCGCGTGCCGCCGCCCATGAGCTGCTCGGCCGCGAGCGCGTAGAGACCGGCCTGGAGCTCGCGGTTCTCGACCCAGCCCTGCCCCTTGTACGGGTCGACGTTCGCGCCCTTGTAGTCGACGACGACGAGCTCGCCGGAGCTCGACACGTCGAGGCGGTCGATCCGGCCCGCGAGCACCAGCCGCTCTCCCCCGCGCTCGACGGTGACCGGCGGGCGGAGGTCATCGTCACCGTCGGCCGGCGTGGCGTCCGCAGCCGGGTCGTCGGCGGGGGCGCCGCGTGGGGTGGTGCCGAACGCGAGCTCGAGCTCGGCGGGCTGGTGCTCGAGCTGCTTCGTGCCGCAGAGCGCGGGCAGCGTGGCGTCGATCTCCGCGACGACGCGTTCGCGCATGAGGCGCTCGGCGAGCGTCTCCGTGACGCGGCGTCCGGGCTCGGGCGTCTCGCCCGGCGCAGGGGTGGCGGGCGCGAGCCGGGCCGCGGCGGCGGCGAGCTCCTCGCGGAGCGCGGGCAGGGCCTCGGGCGCGAGCTTGACCCCGCGCTGCATCACGACGCGGCCGACAACCTCGGCGAGGACCTCGTGACGGAGGCGGCCCGCCGTGAGCGGCGCGGCGTCCGGGCTGAGCGGCCTCGGGCGCAGGTGGTGGTCGACGAACCACTGCGCCGGACAGCGCGACGCGGTCTGCAGGGCGCCGACGGCGTAGCGGTCGCGTTCCTGCGCGGCGAGCACGGGCGACTGATCCGGTGCGCGCTCACGGTGTCGCCTCCCGGCCCGGGCCACGGTGAGGCGTTCCAGGCGCTCCGCCTCGTGCGCGTGGCGTGCGGCGCTGCCGGACGGCATCGCGTACACCGGAATCGGGTGCTCGGCCGCGCGGCGCACCTCGGCCAGGAGCGGCGAGGGTTCGCACGGTTTGCCGTCGCCGTCGCCGTCGTGCCAGGCGAGGAACAGCTGGCGGGTCGGGCGGGCGACGACCTCGTAGGCGAGGTACCGCTCCGCGTGGCGGTGGTCGGGTCGGGTGGGCCGCGGCCAGCCGAGCTCGGCGAGCGAGGCACGGTCGCGGGGTGTGAGCACCCGCCGGACCGGCTCCGTGGCCGGATAGCTGCCGGCCTGCGCGCGGGCGATGACGAGGACGTCGACGTAGCGGGAGCGGACATCGAGCGGACCGACGATCGCGACGCTGCCCGCGGGCTGCTCGTCGAGCGGCGCCGGGACGCCGGCGATGAGCTCGCGCAGCTCGCCGAGCCCCAGGCTCAGGCCGTGCTGGACGGTCGGGTCGGGCTCGGCGTCGATCATCGCGACGAGATCGTCGATCACGGCGACGACCTTCGCGACGACGCGCAGGTCGCGCTGTGCGCTGGCGCCGAGCGCCGAGGGGTCGCGCATCGCCGCACCGGCCCGCGCACGCAGCGCCGCCACGATCGCACGCTCGAACGCGGCCGGGACCGCGGCCGAGCGGTCCCTGTCGGCGTGGCGGCCGTCGCGGTCTTCTCGCCGGGTGGACGGGCGCGCAGCGCGCCGCAGCGCGAGGAGATCGTCGAACTCGGCCAGGTCGCCGTGCCCGAGGTACTTCCAGAGGCGCTGCGCCTCGGTGGCCGAGCTCGCGCCGCGGCGGCGGGAGAGCGCGTCGAGGGCATCGGCGGCGCCGAGGCCTCCGGGCGCACCCGGGCCGGCGAGCCAGTCGACGAGGTCGCGGGGCGAACCGTCGTCGGCGGCACGGAGGAGGCCGAGCAGCGCGGCGATCGACGGCGACGCCGCGGCGGCGCGCGCGGCCCCGAGGTACGCGGGCAGACCGGCCCGCGAGAGTGCGGCAGCGATCGGCGGCCCCTGGCGGGCCGGTTCGCCGACGGCGACGGCGATCCGCTCGGCGGGCACGCCCCGATCGATCGCCGCGGCCACGTGCTCCGCGATGAGGGCGGCCTCCTCGTCGGGGC
>JAVHXX010000459.1 GCA_031119595.1 Patulibacter sp.
AACCCCGTCTCCCCCAACGGCGTCCTGCCTCGCCCCGGCGCCCCGGTCCCGCCCGATACCCGGCTGCACGCCGCCGCGGAGACTGTTACTCGCTCCGCAGCCCCCCGGGACATGCTGGACGTCCTCGCCAACGTTCTCCGGGACCGTGACGTCCAGCGCAAGACGGAGCACGACGCCCTCCAGCACGTCAACGCCTACGCCGGGTGCTGTCGCCGCTTCACGATCGCGGACATCGAGGCCATGATCACGATGGCCCGGACGGCCGCGCACCGCGAGGGCGTCTCCGATCACCGCGAGGGGCTCAAAGACGCGTTCCGCGAGGTCATCAACCGCTCCGGCCGCGTCTCCCGCGACCCGGAGGCCGTCCAGGCCATCAGCCGAGCGGTCGAGGCCGCCGCAGACAATTGGGGCGTCCTCTTCGACGATGTCCAGCACGGCAACGTCATGCCGGAGCAGTCGTAATGCCCCGCCCGAAGCTCCGTCGCGAGGCCCTCCAACCCGGCAACGTGATCATGGTTCACCACCGTGGGGCCATTCTCAAGGCCATCACCCGGTGCGTCTTCACCTCGCACGTCGAGGCGTACACGGAGACCCCGCGCAAGATCTATACCTTCCACATCAACACGCAGCGCGACGTCGTCCGCGACGCCACCTTCGCCACCCTCAGTCAGCACATGTACGACGTCCGGGTCGAGGAGGCCCGGACGTACGTCCGCGATGTTGCCGGCCTCGACCTGCGCGGCCGGAGCCCGTTCGGCGACCCGGACATGCTCCTGGCGCTGGCCGACGTTCTGCGTCCGATGATCGACAACGGGGAGCAACGATGACCACTACCGACACCGCGCCCGCGGTCCGTACCCTGCTTCAGGCCGCGGCCGTCGATCGCGTCATGGACATGATTGACAGGGACCTGAGCGCCAACACCAAGAAGGCCGACCGCCTCGCGGCGATCCAGGAGTCCATCGAGGCCATGCTGGGCGCCGTCAGCGGCGTTGAGTTCCCGGGCTCGACCATCGCGCTCTACCACAACATGACCAGTAACGGGATCCGGCTCAACCGCGCGCACAACGGCGACGTCGTGTCGGTCATCTTCGACCCGGACATCGACATGCGGCAGGGCTCCGCCGGCCCGAAGCGGGAGCTCACCTTCCACGCCTTCGGAGATGAGCACCGGTGAGGCCGGAGGACGGCGTCACCGGCGACGTGCTGGCCGACGGCCTCTCCGCCGCGTCCGGCGCCATGCTGGTCATCATGGCCCTGCTCATGTACCCGGCCATCTACGGCCTCGGCATGATCCTGCTCGGGTGGCTCACCCGCACCTCCCGGCACGTTGACACCGGCCTGATCGTCACCTGGGGCAGCGTCGCGGCGTTCGCCGTCGCCCTGATCACGGAGGGAATGACCCGATGATCGTCCGCATGCTTTACGGCCCCCTGTCCGGCCTGAGCGTCGACATCCCGGATGGCCTCGATTCCTATCGCGTGCCCGTCCCCGGCGCCGACGCGCTAGAGGTCACCTACCGTCCGGAGCCCCGCTACCCCGACGGCCCGTGGCGCGCGGTGCGCGATCAGGGTTTCGACGCATGGTGCGAGGCCTACCGGACGTACCGCCGCCAGTCTCTGAACCCCGAGGACCGCTCGCTTCAGGCGTTCCTGGACAGGTACTACTCCCCGTCCCGGCAGCCCGCCCCCGAGGGCACGCCGGACCTCGCCGCGCTGTACACCGCGAGTAAGGCCGCTGAGGTTCTGATCACTTACAACCCGCTGCTGCCCCGCCCGGTCTGGCGCATCCACCCGCAGGACCGGGACCACTTCCTGACGCGGACGTCCCGTCCGGCCGTCGGCTCCGAGGCGGAGACCCTGTTCGGTATCGACGTCATCGTGGACGAGACGGTCACGTACCCGACGCTGTGCATGGAGATCAGGGAGCGCTCCGCGTGAAGCTTCGGAGCTACCAGCAGGAGTTGGTCGCCGGCGCCCTGAAGGAGTGGGGCGCCGGCCACCGGCGTATCGCCGCGGTGATGGCCACCGGCGGGGGGAAGACCCCGACCGCCATGGCCGTGGCCAACCTGTCGCTGGACGCCGGTCAGCCGGTGCTGTGGCTCGCGCACCGTACCGAGCTGATAGACCAGGCCATCGATAAGGCGCAGCAGGTGGCGCCGTCCCGGCGCATCGGCCGGTTGCAGGGGCGCGTGAAGCAGTACCGCGCAGAAATCGTCGTGGGGAGCAACCTCACCGCGTGCACCGCGGCGACGCTCCCGCTGCTCAAGACCCGCCGCTGGGGTCTGATCGTCATAGACGAGACGCATCACGTCGCCGCGGACACCTACCAGCGCATCCTTCGCGAGCTAGGCGCCTTCGAGCCCAACGGCCCGCTGACCCTCGGCGTGACGGCCACCCTCGATCGCGCCGATGGCCTCGCCCTCGGCGACACTTTCGAGTCCGTCGTTTCCCCCCGGATCGGCCTTCTCGACCTCATCCGGCATCCGGAGGGGCCGTTCCTGGTCCCTCCGCGCGGTATCCGGGTGCGCATCGCGGAGCTCGACCTGGCCCACGTGCGCCGCACCGCTGGCGACTTCAACTCCGGCGCGCTCGGCGCGGCCATGTCCGCCGCCATGGCGCCGGTGCGCATCGTCGAGGCGTGGCAGGAGCACGCGAAGGGCCGCGCCACGATCGCCTTCCTGCCCACCGTCGCGATCAGTATCGAACAGGCCGAGACGTTCCGGGCTGCCGGCTACCGCGCGGTGCACATCGACGCCGACACCCCGGCGGCCGAGCGGGTGCGCCTGCTGGACGACTTCCGCGCCGGGGACATCGACATCCTGTGCAACGTCGGCCTGTTCACGGAGGGCACCGATCTCCCGCGGGCGTCCTGCATCATCCTGGGGCGCCCCACGTCGTCCACCACCCTCTATCAGCAGATGGTCGGCCGCGGCCTGCGCATCCACCCCGGCAAGCGGGACTGCGTGATCCTCGACGTCACCGGTGTGACCGGCAAGCATCGGCTCGCCACCCTGGTCTCCCTGGCCGGCGCCTCGCGCCCCGAGGATCTGGACGACGACCTCTTGATCTACGAAGAGGACCGGGAAGAGATGGCTGCGGCCCTCGACGACCTGGAGCCGTCCACTGTGGACGTGAGCACCGGCCCCGAGGACCCGGAGTACGCGGACGGGGACCTGGAGCACGAACTGATCGACTTGTTCGGCCAGAGCCACTCCGCCTGGCTACGTACCACCGGCGGTACGTGGTTCCTGCCGGTGCCGCAGGGCTTCATCTACCTCGCCGCCCGCGAGCACGACCGGTACGACCTCTGCTGGCGCGTGGAGTACCCGAACTATGCCGGCTGGCGCAGCCCGGGCTCCGGTGAGCCTGACGGAACCATCCAGGCCGACATGGAGATCGGCTACGCCATGGCCGCCGGTGATGAGTACGTCGCGGCCCGGCCGCTGTGGATGGCGGAGCGCGACGCCCCCTGGCGCAAGCTCCCCGCCGGCCGTGGCCGGACGAAGGGGGACGTGGCCGACGAGAAGGCGCGCCGACGCGCGACCGAACTGCTGGACGGGAGTTACTGATCATGAGAGTTTCCGAGGAAGAGCGCCGCGGCATGATCGAGGACCGCGCCAACATGCTCTCCGTGCCCACGATCGCCGCGCGCCGCTACTGGTCGCCGCGGACGGTCAGTCGCGTGCTCAAGCGCGCTGGTGTGACCCGCCCCGCCCCGGGCTCCTCTCCCGACATCATCGCCGCCCTGCGCCGCGCCGGCCGCGGGGGGCTCACCGCCAAGGAGATCGTCGAGGCGACCTCCTACACGGACAGCGGGGCCCGGACCATCCTGTCCCGGATGGTCGCTTCCGGT
>JAVHXX010000460.1 GCA_031119595.1 Patulibacter sp.
GCGACACGCTACTCGCCGGAGCGACGGAATCCCCAGGGCGCGCAGGTCGCCCGCGGGCACCGCCGGCGTGGCGGCGAGGCGGCCTCCGGGCGGCGACTCAGGCCGCCGCGAGCACGCCCTCGAGCGCGAGCAGCTGACGCTTGCGCGGGAGGCCGCCGGCGTACCCGGTGAGCGAGCCGCTCGCGCCGACCACCCGATGACACGGGACGATGATCGAGACGGGGTTGCGGCCGACGGCGGCGCCCGTGGCCCGCGCCGCGCCCGGGCGGCCCACACGCTCGGCGAGCTCGCCGTAGGTGAGCGTCTCGCCGAACGGGATCGCGCGCAGGCCCTCCCACACCGCGACCTGGTGCGGCGTGCCGGCGAAGGCGACGGGCAGGTCGAAGTCGCGGAGCTCGCCGGCGGCGTAGGCGTCGAGCTGCCGGGCGGCCTCGCGGAAGAGCGCGGCGTCCGGGTCGAACCGCGACCCCTCGGACGCCTCGACGAAGTGCTTCTGCCCGGCCAGATGGAGACCGCGCAGCCCATCGTCGCCGGCGATCAGCTGCAGCTCCCCGAACGCCTCCGTGGTGATGGTCGTGTGAATGGTCATGGCTTGATTCTGCTCGCGATCAGCCACCGGGGCTAGCGGTTATCGGACGTCGCGGTGCGAGGGCGCGCGAAGCATGCACTGCGGGTGTCGCGAGGTCGTGGACTCCGGCGTCGACTCAGTCCTCGTCGAGGGTGCCGGCGAATCCCTGGTCGAGCATCTCCTTCGCGCGCGCCATCCGGGCGGAGGTGTTCAGGACACCGAGTAGCGGGGCGACGACCACGAGGATCCAGAAGACCGCGATCGGCCACTCGTAGGCCTCGCGCAGCTCGTACGTCTCCTTCACCGCGATGAGGAAGGCGCCGCCGGCGACCACGATCCAGCCGTGGGCCTTCGTCTTGAAGTTGAACATCCGCCGCTTCTGGACGTCGGACATGAGGTGGATGAACTCGTCCTGGCGGCGCTTGCGCTGGTTGATCGCCATCACGTACGCGACCGGCGGCAGCAGCCACCACCACGGCGACATCCGGATCGGCTTCATCGCGGCGGCCATCCGCTCCATCTCCTCCTGCTCGATCGCCTCCTCCCGGAGCTCGATCGCGGCCTGGTACACCGGCCCGGCGAAGAGGAGCCAGGCCCCGAGGAACCCGCACCATGCGACGACGTCGTCCACGGGTCCCACCGTAGCGGCGGCGGGCGACGCCGCCGAGCCGGGGCTCGCCGCCCGCTGCGTCACCCGGGCCCGGCCGGCGCAGCCACCACGGCGGACCCGCCGGTACCCTCGCCCGATGTTCCGCCGCCGTCTCGACCTCCAGGGCAAGACCGTCCTCCTGACCGGCGGCGCGAGCGGCATCGGCGCCGCCGCGGCCCGGATCCTCGCGGCGCGCGGTGCGAAGCTCGCCCTGGTCGACCTCGACGAGGCCGGCCTCGCGGCGATGGTCGCCGAGCTCGGCGACGGCCGGGCGCGCGCCTTCGCCGGGAGCGTCACCGACCGTGCGCACCTCGACACGATCGTCGCGGAGGTCGTCGCCTGGACCGGTGCGATCGACGTGGTCTGGGCGAACGCCGGCATCGCCGCCGAGCCCGTCGCCACCATCGCCTCGATCGACGAGGCGATCTTCGAACGGGTCGTCGAGATCGACCTGCTCGGCGTGTGGCGCACGATCCGCGCCGCGCTGCCCGCCGTGCGCGCCGCGAACGGCCACATCCTGCTCACCGCCTCGATCTACGCGTTCGCGCCGGGCATGGCGAACGCGCCGTACGCCGCGTCGAAGGCGGCCGTCGAATCGCTCGGGCGCTCGCTGCGCGCCGAACTCGCCGGCACCGGCACCACCGCCGGCGTGCTCTACCCCGGCTGGATCGAGACGCCGATCGTGAACACGTCGCGGCACGTCGACCCGGTCCCGATGGAGCTCATCTCGATCGGCTTCCCGGGCCCGCTCGGGAAGCTCGTCCCGGCGGCACAGCTCGCCGAGGCGGCGGTCCGCGGCATCGAGCGTCGCGCACGCCGCATCATCCACCCGCGGATCTGGGTCGCCTATTCCCTGCTGCGCGGCCTGGTGAACCCGATCATCGACCTCGGGGTCGACCACCACCGCCGCGCGCAGCGCCTCGTCGCCGAGATCGACGCCCGCGGCGGCAAGGGTCCGCGCAGCTGAGCCGCCGCGGGCCGCCGCCCGCGCATGCAAGGTCTGCCGCGCCGTGCGCGTGCACCCTTGCTCGGACCCGGAAACGACGAGCGCCCCACCCGCCTCACGGCGAGCAGGGCGCTCGGGAACACGGTCAGCCCGCTCGCGCGGGCCACGCGCTTACTTGGCCACGTACCCGAAGTCCTGCAGGTACGAGGTGGCCGCGGCAGCAGGCGTCTGCTTGTCGAGGTCGACCTTGGCGTTGAGCTCCTGCACGACCTTCGCGTTGAGGTTCGTGTTGACGGCCGCGATGGTCTTCGCGAAGTCCGGGCCGTCCGCGGTGATCGCGTCGGTGCGGACGAGCAGCGTCGAGTTGTACGGCGGGAACATGCCCTTGTCGTCCTTCAGGAGGACGACGTTGTCACGGGTGTTCTGCGGGTCGGTCGTGAACACGATCGAGACGTCGGCCTTGCCGTTCTCCAGGACCGTGTGGCGCAGGGAGATGTCGACCGGGACGAACTTCTTGAACTTCAGGCCGTACACGTCCTGGAGGCCCTTGAGGCAGTCGAGACGGCTGCGGCACTCGGGCGAACCGTAGATCGTCAGCTGGCTCGCGACCTTCGAGAGGTCGGAGATGTTCGTGAGGTTGTACTTCTTGGCCGTGGCCTGCGTGACGCCGACCTCGTTCGACGACGTGAAGGGCGTCGGCGGGAGCGCGGTGATGCCCTCGGCGGCGAGCTTCTCCTTGCCCTCGTCGTAGGCCTGCGTCGGATCCTTCGGGATCGCGTTGCTGGCGACCTTGAAGAAGGAGCCGAGGATCGTGCCGGTGTACTCGGGGTACGCGTCGATCTGCTTCTCCTTGACCGACTTGAGGGCCGCGTTCTCGTCGCCGAGGTTGAACTGGCGCTTGACGGTGTAGCCGGCAGCCTCGAGGGCCTGCGCGTAGACCTCGCCGAGCACGAGCTGCTCGGTGAAGTTCTTCGAGCCGAGCGTGATCGTCTTGCCGCTGTTCGCGGCGTCCTTCTTGATGAGCGTGGCGTTGCTGCTGCTCGAGGACGACGAGCCGGACGACGAGGACGAGTCGCTCGAGGAGTCGCTGCCGCAGGCGGCGAGCGCCGTGGTCGCGGCGAGCGCGACGGCCGTCAGGGTGCGTGCCGCGAGGCGACCGCGCGAGGCATGGCGCGGGTGGGTGGTCACCATGGTGGGTTCCTAGGGTTCGGAGGTGGTGGACGTGAGGAGCGTCGGCGCCGGCGAGCGGCGGATCCGACGACGCGTGGTGCGAAGACCGGCGGGCGTGGCCGCCCGCTGCGCCTGGGCGAAGAGGATCTCGGTGGCGACCGCGAGCAGCGCCACGATGATCGACGCGCCGAGCCGGCCCGCATCGCCGTAGACGCTCGTGGCGATGATCGGGTCGCCGAGGGTGAGCACGCCGGCCAGCGGCGCGATCGTGGCGGTGGCGACGACGTTCACCGCGGAGGTGCGCAGGCCGCCGAAGATCGACGAGAGCGCCAGCGGCAGCTCGACCTGCGTGACGATCTGGCGCTCGGTGAGCCCCTGCCCGCGGGCGGCGTCGACGAGTTCACGGTCGACGGCGGCCACGCCGACGAACGTGCTGGTGAGGATCGGCGGGATCGCGAGCAGCACG
>JAVHXX010000461.1 GCA_031119595.1 Patulibacter sp.
CGGTGACGCGCCGCCGCGCGACGTCTACCGCCGGACGCGGTACCAGAGGAACGTGGAGCCCTCGTCGTACGTGCGCGACTCGAGCAACTCGAGATCTGCGCGGCGGCCGTGGTGGGCGAAGAACGGCGTCCCTCCGCCCACGAGCACCGGGCAGACGCGCACCCGGTATTCGTCGATCAGGCCGAGGTCCGCGGCCTGGACCGCCAGCGTCGCACCGCCGATGGCGATGTCGCCCTCCCCCGGCTCGGCCCGCAGCCTGGCGATCTCCTCCTCCAGGCTCCCGGACGCCAGCCGCGCTGCGCCGTCGACGGCCGTCAGCGTCGTGGAGAACACGACCTTCGGCAACGGATTCCAGAGCGAGGCCCATTCCCGCTCGGCATCGTCGAGGTCCGGGTTGTCGTCCGGGTCCTCCCAGAAGAGCATCGTCTCGTAGAGATGCCGGCCCATGAGGTGGACGTCGACGCCGCGGATCTCGTCGATGCTGCGCCGGAAGATCTCCGGGGTCGGCGGAGCCCAGCCGAAGTCGCCGTCCGGTCCGGCGATGTAGCCGTCGAGCGACATGCTCATGGAGTAGGTCACGGGTCGCATCGGCGAACCTCCTCGGTGCGGGGCGGCGGGTTACCGGACGACGTCCCAGACCTGCTTCTGGATGCCGTTGTCGTAGAAGGCCTGCTCGACGAGCTCCAGCTTCGTCGCGTCCTTGTCGGCGGTGCTCCACAGCCGGATCCCCGCGCCGAGCAGCAGCGGGAACACGAGCAGGTGGTAGCGGTCGACGAGGCCGGCGTCGGCGAGGGCCGCGCCGAGCTCGCCGCTGCCGTGCACGAGCAGCGGCGCGCCCTCCTGCGCCTTGAGCTCGGCGACCTCGTCGACGGAGCGCAGGATCGTCGCCGGCCAGCGGTCGTCGTCTGCGTCGAGGGTCGACGAGACGACGTACCGCGGCAGCGCGTTGTAGGTCGCGAAGTCGTCCATCGTCGGCCAGACCGGGGCGAACGCCTCGTAGGAGCGGCGACCGAGGAGCAGCCCGCCGGCCTCCTCCTGCTCGCGGCCCTTGAGCTCGTAGGCCGCCGGGTCGAACGCGACGTCCTTGAAGGTCCAGCCGGCGTTGCGGTAGCCGGACTCTCCGCCAGGGGCCTCGATGACGCCGTCGAGCGAGACGAATGCGGTGACGATGATGTCCATGATGGATCCTCGGAGGTGACGGCGGCGGGTCGTTCGCCGGCCGGATGAGCGGTGTCGGGAGGGCAGACCGTCGCACAGCACGGAACTCATCGGTCGCACCGCAGGCAGCGAACCGCGACCTGCGGCGCCGGGCGACCGGGCGTGGCGCGCCACCACGGGTCGGGGCGTGGTGCGGCGGCGTAGGATCGCTCGCCCATGGATCCGGTGGATCGCCTCTCGATCGGCCTCGTCGAAGACAGCGACGAGGACTACTACGCCCTACAACGCGCCTTCCGCGATGTCGGTGACGTGCGCCGTTGGTCGAGCGGCGAGGCGTTCTTCAAGGCGATCCTCGACCACCCCGACCTCCTCACCACCGTCGACCTGCTCATGCTCGACCTCGGACTGTCCGGGAGCATCGACGGCGTGCACGTGGCGCACACGGTGCGCGGCGCGCGGGGTGGCGCGGACCTGCCGATCGTGGTGCTCACCGGATCGGCCGAGGAATCCGACATCGAGCGGGCGCTCGAGGCCGGGATCACCGAGTACGAGGTCAAGCCGCAGCGGTTCACGGACCTGCGCATCCTGGTCGAGCGCAGCACGGCGCTCGTCGCGGGGCGTCCCGCGGCCTGAGGTCAGTGGGCGCCGGCCGGCCGGTGCGCGCGGAGCTCGTCGCCGTCGGTGTGGTCGCCGGACTCGGCCGTGAGCCGGACGAGGTCCGTGACGAGCCGGCGCAGGTCGCCGAGCGAGTGCGGCTTGAGGTGGTAGTCGTCGGCGCCGGCCAGCAGGGCCGCGTCGATCGTGGCCTGGTGCTCGACGCCGGACAGGGCGAAGATCGCGGGGTTCGCGCCGCCGGGAAGCTGCCGCACCGCGCGGATCACCTCGACGCCGTTCATGCCGGGCAGGTTGATGTCGACGACGAGCATCGCGAGCTCGGCGACGCCCGGGCGGCCGGAGCGCAGCGCCTCGAGCGCCTCCTCGCCGGAGCCCCAGCAGGTGACCTCGCCGAACTCGCGGAAGACACGACGGAACGCGGCGACATCGGCGGCGCCGTCCTCGATGAGCGCGACGGTGCCGCTGGCCTCATGCCGGACCGGCGGCTGGATCGGGGCGACACGCGCGCGGCGCTCGGCCGCGGGATCCGCGGAGGCGGACGCCGGGCGGTTCGGAGCGGCTTCCGCGAGGTCCCCGGCGCCCCCGGCCGGGAACGGGACCGGATCGTCGCGCAGGGCGTCGAGCCAGTCGGAGAATTCGGAGTCGCCACGCACGCCGAGAACTATCCCACTTCGGGACCGGTTTCTGGTCGTCTCGTGCGCCCGTTCGCCCAGGGAACCCGGCCGCAGCCGGTCACGCGCCGTGCCGAGCCGGGGGTGCGGTCGGCCGGGGGACACGGACGGCTCAGTGGTCGCCGCGCGCCCGCCGCAGGATCGCCTCGAGCGCGTCGAAGTCCTCGGGCGGCAGGGCGGCCACGCCGGGCGGCGGGATCGCGAGGATGTCGTCGGCCTTCGCCGCGAGCCGGCGGCCCTTGGCCGTGAGGTCGACGATCTTCGCGCGGCGGTCCGTCGGGTGCGGGCCGCGCCGGACGAGTCCCTGTGACTCGAGGTCGTCGACGATGCCGGTCACGTTGGGCGGGTCGGTACCGAGGGCGTCGGCCAGCTCACGCATCGACATCGGCCGGCGGGCGAGCCGCCGGATCGCGCGGGTGCGGGCGAAGCTGACGCCGGTGGCCTCGGCGACCTGCCGGCGCCGCTGGTGGTCGAGGACGAGATCGGTGAGCTGCAGCCAGATCGCGCGGGCCCGGTCGGCGTCGCCGTCGACGTCGGCGGCTGCAGGGTCCTCGGCCATCGGCGCGAGTCTAGATGCGCGCGCGGACTTGCCGCCCCGGCCTGCGCGGCGTACGGTGGATCGAACGACGGGTTGGTCGGCCGCGTGCCGTCACACCCCGCGATCCCACCCTCCCTGTCCCAGGAGCCCCATGTCCCGCCCCCTTCGCGCTCTCGCCGCGACCATCGCGAGCGTCGCCGCGTTCGGTGCGCTCGCCGTCTCGGCCGACGCCAAGACGCTCAACCTCGTCCTCGCCGGCGACTCGTACACCTCCGGCAACGGCACCGGCGTCTTCACCGACACGACCTGCAATCGCAGCCCGCTGAACTGGGGCCAGGACTACGCCGCCGCGCTGCGGACCAAGGGCTTCACCGTCAACGTGAACAACGTCGCGTGCAGCGGCGCGGTCGTCTCGGACCTCGACGCGCAGATCAAGGCGATCACCCCGGACACCGACCTCGTCGCGCTCACGATCGGCGGCAACGACGTCGGCTTCGAGAACATCGTCATCCAGTGCTTCGCGCCGGTCGTCTTCGACCCGGGCAACTGCAAGCGGGCCATCGACCGCGCGAGCTCGCTCCTGCCGGGCGTCGCCACCTCCGCGCTCCAGCGGGTCGAGGCCGCGAAGGCGAAGCTCCGCCCGGGCGCGAAGATCATCGTGCTCTCGTACCCGTACCTCGCGCAGCCGTCGACCTACGTGCTCCGCAGCCTGTTCGGCTCGTACGCCGCCGCGCCGGCGGTGCGTGCCCTCGGTGACGCGGGCGATGCGGTCGACCAGCAGGTCGTCGCGAAGGCGAACGCCGAGTTCGGCGCG
>JAVHXX010000462.1 GCA_031119595.1 Patulibacter sp.
GCCTCGCCCTCGTCGACGGCGTGCTGCTCCTCGTCGACGCGGCCGAGGGTCCGCTGCCGCAGACCCGCTTCGTGCTCCGCAAGGCCCTCGAGGCCGGCCTCCCGGTCGTGCTCGTGGTCAACAAGGTCGACCGCCCCGACGGCCGCCCCGACGAGGTCGTCGCGGAGGCCGAGGAGCTCTTCCTCGAGCTCGGCGCCGAAGACGACCAGCTCGACTTCCCGACGGTGTTCGCGATCGCGCGTGACGGCAAGGCCGGCCTCAAGTGGGACGAGCTCGCCGACGACCTCTCCCCGGTGATGGACGCGCTCATCGACACGGTCCCCGCCCCGGAGTACGAGGAGGGCCACCCGCTCCAGGCGCAGGTCGGCAACCTCGACGCCTCGCCGTACCTCGGCCGCCTCGCGATCACCCGCGTGCACCAGGGCGAGCTCAAGAAGGGTCAGAACGTGGCCTGGTGCCGCCGCGACGGCTCCATCCAGAACGCGAAGATCACCGACCTGTTCGTGACCGAAGGCCTCGAGCGCGTGCCCGCCGATGTCGTCGGCCCGGGCGAGATCGCCGCCGTCGCCGGATTCCCGGACATCACCCTCGGCGAGACGCTCGCCGCGCTCGACGATCCTCGCCCGCTGCCGCTCATCGAGGTCGACGAGCCGTCGCTCGCGATGACGATCGGCGTGAACACCTCGCCGCTCGCCGGCCGCGACGGCAACAAGCTCACCGCGCGCATGCTCGAGAACCGCCTCTACGAGGAGCTGCTCGGCAACGTGTCGCTCGCCGTGTCGCCGACCGAGCGCCCGGACACGTGGGAGGTCGCCGGCCGCGGTGAGCTCCAGCTCGCCGTGCTCGTCGAGACGCTCCGGCGCGAGGGCTTCGAGATGACCGTCGGCAAGCCGCACGTGCTCACGCGCGAGGACGAGAACGGCAAGAAGATCGAGCCGCGCGAGGCCGTCACCATCGACGTCCCCGAGGACCACATGGGCAACGTCACCACGCTCATGGCCGAGCGCCGCGCCGAGCTGCAGAACATGGCCGGCCACGGCACGGGCTGGCTGCGCCTCGAGTACAAGATCCCGTCGCGTGGCCTCATCGGCATCCGCGACAAGTTCATGACGCAGACCCGCGGCACCGGCATGCTGCACCACGTCTTCGACGGCTGGCAGCCGTGGGCCGGCGTGATCAAGGGCCGCCACAACGGCTCGCTCATCTCCGACCGCTCCGGTGTCATCACGCCCTTCTCGGTGCTCGCGCTTCAGGACCGAGGCACGATGTTCATGGGCCCCGGCGAGGACGTCTACGAGGGCTGCATCATCGGCTCGAACTCGCGTATCGAGGATCTCGACGTGAACATCGTCCGCGAGAAGAAGCAGACGAACATCCGCTCCGCCGGCGCCGACGAGCTCGTCCGGCTCACGCCGCCCGCCCGCAAGACGCTCGACGAGGCGCTCGAGTTCATCGGCGACGACGAGATGGTCGAGGTCACCCCGAACTTCGTGCGGCTCCGCAAGCGCACGCTGCTCATGAACGACCGCACCAAGGAACAGCGCAAGCGCGCACGCGGCGAGGCGTAGCCCTCGGGCGCGCAGCGCGCCCACTGGACGTGGACCTGGACGGGATACCGCCGGTCTACGTCCATTCGTGAACATCCGCCGATTTCACGAGGTTTTATCCCCGTGGAGTAGACGTTCCTAACGGCGGTACGTACATTCCGCCCCATGCGCGCCATTGCCGATTGGGTGTGGAGGAAACCGGTCTTCTGCAAGCTCTCCCGAGAGCACGTCCCCGACCCGGAAGACCTGTTCCGTGCGGAGGCGTATTGCCTGCGCTGTGGCCGCACCTACGACGACGGCGTGGCCCAGGTGCACCGCCAGCATCGGATCATCGCGCGCGCCCGTCCGGCACGCCGCCGCCGCGGCCAGCAGGTCGCGTGGCGCGGCCGCCGCGCCTCCGACGCGTAACCGGTCTCGAGGCAGCGTTCCCGGGCTCGGCGACCGTCGTGCCGCCGGTATTCAGGGCGTTGAGCGGTCTCCGGAGCGCGAAATCGGTCACGGAGCGGAGGCTCGGCCTCCGGTCCATGTGAACCGAACCTGACCAACCGGCAGACGCGCGGCCCGCGCGGGAGTAGCATCGGCGGCGTGAAGATCCGTCGAACCATTCGCCGCATCGGCACCGTCGACCTCGCTCTGATCAGCGTCGGGCTCCTCGCCTCGCTGATCATCGGGATCGCGCTCTAGCCGCGGCTTCCCACCGACCGCCTGCCCGGACTCCGGTCGCGGTCGTGCTGGCCCGCGGGCGCAGCCGCCCCCGCGATACGGTGACCGCGTGATGCTCGTCACCTCCCGTCGGCCCGCGCACGGCCCGCTCGGCCGCTGATGCCGAAGTACGTCGCCGCGCTCGACCAGGGCACCACGAGCACCCGCTGCATGCTGTTCGACCGGTCCGGCCGGGTCGTCGCCGTCGAGCAGCGCGAGCACGAGCAGATCTATCCCGAGCCGGGATGGGTCGAGCACGACCCCAAGGAGATCTGGTTCCGTTCCGACCAGGTGATCCGGCTCGCGCTCCAGAGCGTCGGCGCGCAGGCCGGCGACGTGGCCGCGCTCGGCGTCGCCAACCAACGCGAGACGACCGTCGTGTGGGACCGCCGCACCGGCGAGCCGATCGCCAACGCGATCGTCTGGCAGGACACCCGCTCGGATGCCATCTGCGAGGCGCTCGCCGCCGACGGCGGCCAGGACCGCTTCCGCCACGCGACCGGCCTGCCGATCGCGCCGTACTTCTCCGCGACGAAGATCCGCTGGCTCCTCGACCACGTGCCGGGCGCCCGCGAGCGGGCCGAGGCCGGCGACCTGCTCTTCGGCACGATCGACTCCTGGGTGATCTGGAACCTCACCGGCGGCGCGCCCGGGGGCGAGCACGTCACCGACGTGACCAACGCCAGCCGCGCCATGCTGATGGACCTCGAGACGCTCGCCTGGAGCGACGAGATCCTCGGCGCGATCGGCATCCCCGCCGCCATGCTGCCCGAGATCCGGCCGTCGAGCGCGATCTACGGGCACGTGCACTCCGGGCCGCTCGCCGGGGTGCCGATCGCCGCGGCGCTCGGCGATCAGCAGGCGGCGTCGTTCGGGCAGACCTGTTTTGCGCCGGGCGAGGCGAAGAACACCTACGGCACCGGGAACTTCCTCCTGCTCAACACCGGCGAGGCGATCGTGCGCTCCGAGCACGGGCTCATCACCACCGTCGGCTACCAGCTGTGCGACGAGCGCCCGGTCTACTGCCTCGAGGGTTCGATCGCGATCACCGGGGCGCTCGTGCAATGGCTCCGCGACAACCTCGGCCTGATCACCGGGTCGGAGGAGGTCGAGACACTCGCCGGCACGGTCGAGGACAACGGCGGCTGCTACTTCGTGCCCGCGTTCTCCGGGCTCTACGCGCCGTACTGGCGCTCCGAGGCGCGCGGCGTGATCGCCGGCCTCACCCGGTTCGTGAAGTCAGGCCACATCGCCCGCGCCGTGCTCGAGGCGACGGCGTTCCAGAGCCGCGAGGTGGTCGAGGCGATGGATGCCGACTCCGGTGTGGCGCTCGCTTCGCTCAAGGTCGACGGCGGCATGGTCGTGAACGAGACCCTCATGCAGTTCCAGGCCGACGTCCTCGGCGTGCCGGTGATCCGGCCGGTCGTCACGGAGACGACCGCGCTCGGCGCCGCGTACGCGGCCGGGCTCGCCACGGGCGTGTGGAGCGCCGTCGACGACCTCCGCGACCACTGGGCCGAGGACAAGCGCTGGGAACCGTCGATGG
>JAVHXX010000463.1 GCA_031119595.1 Patulibacter sp.
GCCGTCGTCGGTGACCGTCAGGTCGATGCGGCCGTCGGTGGCGGCCACCCGCACCCCGACCCGACTCGCGCCCGCGTGCTTGGCGACGTTGCCGAGCAGTTCGCGCGCCGTGACGCCGATGAGCTCCTGTGCCTCGCAGCGCTCCGCGGCGGGATCCACGTCGACCGTCGCCTCGAAGCCGCCGCGCTTGCCGGCCGTCTCCGCGAGGTCGCGCAGGACGGCGCCGAGGCCGATGCGTTCGAGGCCGAGCGGATGCATCGAGAAGACCTCGTGGCGGAGCTGCTCGCTGGTCGCGTCGAGGGCGGCCCGGGTGCGTTCGGCAGCGCCCGGCACGCCACGCTCCACGTCGCCGAGCTCCTGCCGGGCGAGGAGGACGTTCTGGATGGCGTCGTCGTGGAGCACCTCGGCGAGGCGGCGCCGCTCGCGCGCCTCCGCGTCGAGGGTCTGCTGCACGAGTGCGCGCCGCGTGGCCGCGAGCGCCCCGAGGGCCCGCTGCCGCTGCCCCACGAGCGCCGACAACATGATCGCCGCGCCCGAGACCCACAGGAGCGTGAGGCTGTCGTCGAAGAGGATGTCGGCGTCGCGGTCGAGGTGGGTGTGCGGGTCGCGCACCGTGACGGCGAGGTAGGCGATCACGGAGAGCACCGCCCACATGGCCGTCAGCCGGGGCGAGAGCCGCAGCGCGGCGCCGATCGGGAGCACGTAGAACGCGAACTTCAGCGGCGACACGATCCCGCCGCTCGCGTGCACGAGGAGCGCCGCGAACACGAGATCGAGCAGCGCGAAGAGCACGGGCCAGCGCTGCGCGAGCCCCGGCACGAACGACATCCAGAGCGTGACGAGGCCGTACGCGACGAGCGCCCCGATCACCCAGACGAAGATCCCCGACTCGTACTGCGCGGCGCGCGCGTTCTGCTCGAGGTAGGCGATCGGCGCGAGCGCGATCCGCAGGAGCGCCATGCCGCGCGCCTCCGGCGCCTGGCGCAGGTCGATCGCGGCGACGAACCGGCGGCGGCGCTTCATTCGAGCAGCCCGCGCCGCATCGCCTCGGCCACGCACGCGGCGCGGTCACTGACGCCGAGCTTCTCGTAGAGGTGGCTGAGATGGGTCTTGACGGTGCCGGGGGCGAGCTGCAGCCGCGTCGCGATCGCGGGCGCGCTGAGGCCCTCGGCGATGAGCACGAGCACCTCGGCCTCACGGTCGGTGAGCCACGGACGGTCCGACGCCGCGCCCTGCTCGCGGACGGCGTCGATGAGGCCGGCCTGGAGCTCGGGCGAGAGCACCGAGCCGCCGCGCGCGACCGTCTCGATGGCGTCGCACACCTCAGAGCGCTCGGCGCTCTTGGGCAGGTAGCCGACCGCGCCGGCGGAGAGCACGCTGTGCACCACCGACCCCTCGGTGAACGCCGACACCACGAGCACCTTCGACGGGGTGCCGTCGCGTCGCAGCGCCTCGAGGATCTGGAGGCCGTCGAGGTCGGGCATGCGCAGGTCGAGCACGACGACATCGGGGACGAGCTCCTGGATCATCGCCAACGCCTCACGCCCACCGGTGGCCTCGCCGACGAGCGACAGCGCCGCCCGCTCGCGGACCGCCCGCACGATGCCGTCGCGGAAGAGCGGATGGTCGTCCGCGACGAGCACGGAGATGGGCGCGGTGGTCACTCCCCTCTGTCTAGCAGGGCGCCGCGCCACGCCGCCCCGGATCCGTCGATCGACCGACGCGCCCATCCGTCGATCGGCGCGCGCAGGTCGCATCGCAGGTCACCTCGATCGGCCGATGGTCGACGGAGCCGTGCCGCGGGACAGTGGAACGACCACATCGACCAGCGAGCAACACCATGCAACGCCGACCCCTCACCGACACCGACCAGGCCGACACCCCGGCCACCTCCCTCGCCCTCCTCCCCGCTCCCACCGAGCCGGAGCGCGGCGTGCGCCTGCCCACCGTCGTCATCGCCGACGACCACGCGGGCTACCGCGAAGGCCTCGCCCGCTCGCTCGCCGAGCAGGGCTTCGACGTGATCGGCGAAGCCGCCGACGGTCCGTTCGCGCTCGCCCTGATCCAGGACCTCCAGCCGGACATCGCCCTCGTCGACGTCCGCATGCCCGGGCTCGACGGCATCGAGGTGCTCCAGTGGCTGGAGCTGCAGCGGTGTGAGGTACCGGTCGTGCTGCTGTCGGCGTTCTCCGAGCCGGAGATCGTCGCCGCCGCGCACCGCGCCGGCGCCGCCGGGTTCATCGACAAGACCGCCGGGCGCGGTGCGATCAGTGGCCGCCTGAGTGCCGTCGTGCGGGCACGACGGCCCGCGGCCTGATCCCCACGCATCGCGTCCGGCCCCGCCTGCCGGCCCGCCGCACGCCACCACACCGACCCCCGGCCGACGCCGCACACGACCACCCACACCGAGGATCCACGTCCATGTTCACCGCCACCACGACCGTCATCCCCCACGCCTCCGAAGCCCTCGCCTCACCGCTGCAGACCGTCCCCGACCGTCCGATCCGCGTGGTGGTCGCCGACGACCACCCGCTCTACCGGCAGGGCATCGTACGGGCGCTCGAGAGCCACGGTGGGTTCAGCGTGGTCGGCGACGCGAGCAACGGGACCGAGGCGCTCACGGTGATCCGCGAGCTCCACCCGGACGTCGCACTGATCGACATGCGCATGCCGGAGCTCGACGGGATCGAGGTGATCGAGGCGCTGGCGCGGTACGGCCCGGACGTGCCGGTCGTGCTGCTGTCGGCGTTCACGGGCAACCCGCTCGTGCGCTCGGGGCTCGCCGCGGGGGCTGCGGCCTACGTGAACAAGACCGCCGACCGCGAGACGATCTGCCTGAAACTCGAGGCGATCGCACGCTCGAGCAAGCCGACGGCGCCGCGTGACCTGCGCACCGCGCCCGACCACTCCGTCGACACGCGCGGCCCGCGGGGGCACCGTGCGTAGTCGCGGCCCCGTCCTCGACCGGGCACGACTCGGCACGGCCGTGCGGGTGCGACGGGGGTGGTCGCTCAGTGGCTGGCAGCCGCGGGCGCCTCCGCGGCCCCCGGGCCGGACGGGCCCCCCACCGCACGTGGGGCGCCGGCGAGCGGGCCTCCCGCGCAGTCCGCCGCCTTCACCTCGCGGCGGGGATTGCGGATGCCCGCCAGGCCGATGACGCCGCCGAGCGCGACGAGCGCCGCGGCGATCCCGATGCCTTCGTGGAAGGCATGCAGCGACGCTCCCCGGACGGCGGAGGCCACGGCACGGGCCTCGTCGCCGGGGAGCCCGCGCGTGTCCGCGCGCGAGAGCGTCTCCGTCTTCGCGGTCGCCACGACCTGCGCCGCCGCCGGGCTGAGCCGGGTGCTGGCGAGCCGGTCGTCGATCGACGACGTGAACGCCCCGGCCACGACGGCGCCGAGCCCGGCGATCGCCACGAGGCCGGCGACCCGGGCCACGGCGTTGTTCGTGGCCGACGCGATGCCGGCGTTGTGCTCGTCGGCATCGGCCAGCACCGCGGCCGACAGCGGCGCCACCGTGATCGAGAGACCGAGCGCGAACACGAGCAGGCCCGGCAGGAGGTCGGTCGCGTAGTCGACGTCGGCGGGCATGCGGGTGAACCAGGCGAGCCCACACGCGGCGATGAGCGGGCCGAAGCCCATGAACGCCCGCGGCCCGAGGCGGTCCGCGAGCGCTCCGAACCGCTTCGACATCAGGAACATCACCGCGGTCACGGGGAGGGTGGCGATGCCGGCGTCGAGGGCGCTGAAGCCCGCGACCTGCTGCAGGAACAGCACGAGGAAGAAGA